>LVAZ01000153.1 GCA_001603055.1 Victivallales bacterium Lenti_02 | reverse complement strand
AGGCGGAACCCCTGCCGGTAACGTCTGTAGGTCGTCCCCGCCGCTCGGAACCGCAGCGGTAGCGCCCGTCTCCCGAGAGGTGCGGTTTTCGTCTCGTCCTTCGCGGCGTCGTGGTGAAGTCGGTCTCCGAGCCTATAGTACAGGGTTGTCGTTCGCCGGTCCCCGGAGGGGCCTTTCCCACGTTTTGCGGCTGACGGGACACGCGCCGTGCCCTATATCGAACAAACCCCACAACGCCGGTTTTTCCTGCTGCTGCCCCTGGTTTTCGCGGTTTGCTATCTGGTGAACACCTGGGTGGCGGAGCTGGGGCGGAGCGAGGCGTTTCTCGGGATCGTGGCGCGGGAGATGGCGGCGAACCGCGAATTCCTGCACATCACGTTCCAGGGCGAGCCGGTGCGCACGTTTCCGTTCTATCCGGCGCTGGTGGCGGTGGTCGGCGGTCTGGGCATGCCCTCGACGTTCACGACCCGTCTGCCTGCCGGGTTGGCGGTGCTGGCGACGGCGCTGGTCTGCGGGCTGTTCGTGGCCCGGCGGCAGGGCTGGCTGGGCGGCATGGTGACGGGAAGCATGATGCTGACGAATCTGGCCTGTCTGCGGCTGGGACAGCGCGCGCAGGCGGAGACGCTGCTCATGCTCTGGCTCGCCTGCGCCTGGCTTTCCTGGTACGCCTTCGGGCAGGAGCGGAAGCACTGGGGCCGCGCCTGGGGGCTGGCGCTGCTGTTCGTGTTTCTGGGGTCGCTGACGGTGGGGGCGCGGGCGGTGCTCTATTTCTATATCCCCTTCCTGTTTCTCAAACAGCCGATCCGGGGGAAGCGCCGCCTGCTGCAACCCTATCATTTTCTGACCCTGGCCGTTTTCGCCCTGGGGCTGACGCTGTGGCTGCAGATGGTGCCGGGGCAGCCGTTCATGCCCTGGAACGCGGAGAATCTGCGGCCGGGGCACGGGACCAACCTGGTTCTGGACCGGCTGGTTTTCCCGGTCAAGCTCGCGCTGTATCTGATGCCCTGGACGGCGCTGGCCTGGACGCCGTTCTGCGTGGCTTTCTGGCCGGTCGAGCGCCAGCCGGTGTTGTTCCACTATCTGCGTACGCAGATCATCAGCCTGACGGTCTTCGTCTGGCTGATTCCGTGGTCCTCGACCCTGATGCTGCTGCCGGTCCTGCCCGCCCTGGCCATTCTGACCGGCTGTCATTTCGAGATTTTGATCCGGCGGCACAAGCCGCATCTGGAGAGGTATCTGGCGCTGCTGGGCTGGGGGGCGCTGGCCCTGGCCACCGGTTTGCTGGCGCTGGTTGTCCTGCTGACGCTGGGGGTGGTGGATCTGGTGGGGTTTCCCCTGGCCGTCGTCTTCCGGAATGCGGTGGTCATGCTGCTGGCGGCGTTGCTGGCGGTGCTGGCGCTGCGCGCGGGGGTCGGGGGGAAACAGCCCTACTGGCTGCGTTTCGTCCTGGTGGTTTGCGCGCTGCGCTTGCTGGCGGCGTCCGTTCTGCCGCCGCTCGAGGCCTGGGCGGGCAATGAACGCCGCCAGGTGGCCGAAGTGATGGTGGGCAAACTGTCGCCCCTCGCCCTGCACGGTGGCCATGGGCCGGTCATGGGCGGTCTGCCTGCGGTTTCCCTCGTCCCGCCGCCGTCGGGCGACGAGGCGGTTGCGCCGCCTCCCGCCCCGGCCCCGTCGGTGCCAGGCCTGCCTCCGGAGGTGGAGACGGTCTACATCGCCCGGCCCCCGCTGGTGGTGGAGTCCTTCTATCTGGGTCGCCACGTGCTGAAGGTAAAGAATCTGGAGCGGGATTTGCCTGCGGACGCGCCGGTGGTGTACGTGGTGGGCGGGGCGCAGCCACCGATTCTCCCCTCCCGGGCCTGGACGGCGGCCAGCCCCCTGCTGGATGCCCGCCGCCGGAACTGGCTTTCCTGGGCCTGGCTGCCCGGCGAGTGGTGCCTGCTCCGGGTGGCGGTGGGGCCGCGCGAGCCCACCGCCGACCACACCGCCATCCCCACCCGCCTCTACCGGGGGGAACGGCGGTGAACCTCCGGCGTCCGTTACGGGAACTGAGCCAGGAGGAGTGGGAGTCCTGGCTGGCGGAGCAGCGGCAGCCGGCCTTCCGGGCCAAACAAATCCGCGAGTGGCTGTTTGCCAAACTGGCCCTCGCCGCCGCCGAGATGACCAATCTGCCCCCCGCTCTGCGCGCGGCGCTGGAGCGGGATTTCGCGGTCTGCTCGGTGAAGCCGCTCGAAACTCTGGCGGACGACGAAGGCACCACCAAGTGGCTGCTCGGGCTGGGCGACGGGGAGACCATCGAGACGGTTCTCATCCGCGCCCCCGACCGGCTGACGCTCTGCATCAGCACCCAGGTGGGCTGCCCGGTGCGCTGCGCCTTCTGCGCCAGCGGCCGGCATGGCCTGGTCAGGGACTTGAGCGCGGGGGAGATCGTGGACCAGGTGGTCTTCGCCCAGCGGGCGGCGGGACGGCGGCTGGACAACATCGTGGTGATGGGCATGGGCGAGCCGCTGCTCAATCTGGACGCGCTGCTGCCCGCCCTGGATGTGGTCTGTTCGCCGGAGGGGCTGGGGATCGGCGCCCGGCATGTCACGGTCTCCACCAGCGGGATCGTGCCCGGCATCCGGCGTTTGGCCGGGGCGGGGCGGCAGTGGAATCTGGCCCTGTCCCTGCACGGGGTGAGCGACGAGCGGCGCGCCCGGTTCATTCCCCCCGCGCACCGCTATCCCCTGGCCGAGATTCTCGCGGCCTGCCAGGAGTACCGCGCGGCGACCGGGCGGATGGTCACCCTCGAATACGCTCTGGTGGCGGGCGAAAACGATAGTTCCATCGACGGCGAGCGGCTGGCGCGGATCGCCCGCGACCTGCACGCCAAGGTGAATCTGATTCCCTGCAATGCGGCGGACAGCGGTCACCGGGCCTCGGCGGCGGGGCAGGTGAGGGCGTTCCACGACATCCTGCTCGCCCACGGCGTGCAGGCGACGCTGCGCCGCCGCAAGGGCAGCGAGATCGAAGCGGCCTGCGGACAACTGCGCGCCCGGCGCGCGGCACCAGCAAAGGAGACGGACGAATGAGGCACGGATGCGCGGCGTTGTGGCTGATGGCGGCGGCGGCGGGAATGGCCGGGGAACCGACCTTCCAGCTCAAAAACGGGGTCTGGCCCTGGCATGACCGGATCGACATGTGGCAGTTGACGGACGTGCCTCCCGAGTTGGTTTCCGACGATCCCGTTCCGCAGCAGTCCTGCGGCAGCCGGGGCCTGGTTTTCCCGCCGGGAACGATGGCCGCTCTGGTCGGCATGAGTTCGTCGGACGCGACCCGGCTCGTGAAGGAGCTGAAAATCCGGCTGCGCGAGACGGACCTCAAGGTGACGATCCAGTCGCCCGACGGCAGCAAGCGGCTGTCCTATTCGGTGTATGTGTATCCCGAGCCGCCGGACGAGCTGGACAGCCAGGGCCACGCCAAGGCCGGGCTGCTGCTGCTGAAGCTGTCGGACGGCGGGGTCGCCAGCCGGCCGCTCGAGATTCCCGAGCCGCCGGTGGCGCCGGAAAAGCCTCTCGAAGCGCGCCGCGACTTCCATCTCTACCTCCTGGTGGGGCAGTCGAACATGGCGGGCCGGGGGCGGATCGAGTCGCCGGATCTGGCGATTCATCCCCGGGTGCTCTGCCTGGACGCGAACGGGCGCTGGGTGGTGGCTCTGGACCCCTTGCACACGGACAAGCCCACCGTCGCCGGGGTGGGGCTGGGGACCACCTTCGGCAAGGTGATGGCGGAGGCGAATCCGGGCGTGGTGATCGGGCTGATTCCCTGCGCCGTGGGCGGCACGACGGTCTCCCAGTGGCGAAAGGGCGCACCGCCCGTCGAGCCCTGGGGCAAGCTGTACGACAACGCCATCCAGCGCGCCCGGCTGGCCCAGCGCGACGGGGTGCTCAAGGGCATTCTCTGGCACCAGGGCGAAGGGGATTCCTCGACGGCGGGCATCGCCGCCTACCGGGAGCGCCTGACCCAGTTGGTGGCGGATTTCCGGGCTGATCTCGAAGCGCCCGAGACCCCCTTCGTGGCCGGGATGCTCGGGGTATGGGACCCGGAACGGCATGCCGGGCGGCGGGCCTTCAACGAGAACCTGGCCGGCGTGGCCGAGTGGTTCCCGAAGGCCGCCGCAGTCGCTGCCGAGGGGCTGGAGCATGGCGGCGACGGCACCCATTTCGGCAGCGCCGCCCTGCGCGAGTTCGGCCGCCGCTACGCTCAGGCGATGCAGGGATTCGGCGAGCCCTGAGGGCTGGCCAAGACCGGTTCGCGCCGTTACATTGCCAGCCAATGCCTCACGCAAGCACGGCTGATTGTCTGGCCCGGCACTCGTAAGCCCGCACCCGGAGGGTGTGCTTGGGGATTTCCAGGGCGAAACGGGAGGGGCGTTGCCCAATGTGGCGTTCCTTCCGCCGGAGACTCACTTGGAAAGGCGGTGACGGATGGCTACGGCAGGCAGCACAGTGGCGGTTCACTACAAGGGCACGCTCGCGGACGGCAGCGTGTTCGATTCCTCGGAGGGGCGCGATCCCCTCGAATTCGTGGTCGGCAGCGGCCAGGTGATTCCCGGTTTCGACCAGGCGGTCGCCGACATGGCCGTGGGCGACACGAGGATCGTCCAGATTCCCTGCGCCCAGGCCTATGGCGAGGTGAACGAGGACATGAAGATGGCGGTTCCGAAGGAGCAGATTCCGGAGGAGTTCACGCCCGTGGTCGGCATGATGCTCCAGGTCGGCACTCCCCAGGGGCCCATGCCCGTGCGGGTGAGCGAGGTGAACGAGGACGGCATCGTGCTCGACGCCAACCACCCGCTGGCCGGCGAGGACCTGACCTTCGAAATCCGGCTGGTCGAAGTCCGCTAGCCCGGCATCCGCCCGCCCGCCCCGGTCCGCCGGGGCGGGTTTCGCCGCCGCTAGTGGCGGNNGGGCTCTTCGAGCAGGAGGGCGTACCACTGCTCGCCGAGAGCGGCGTTCGAGAAGCGGCGGGCGCGCCCGTTGACGAGGTGGTCCCAGTTCTGGCGGAGGGTTTCGTTTTCGGTTTTCTCCTTGCCCTCGTCGAGTACGACGATGGCCTCGTCGATGAGGTTCTCCTTGACCAGAATCCAGGAGTAGGCCGCGTAGAGCAGGGTGGCCTTCTCGTCCTTGAAGACGGCGACGGCCTTCTTGAAATAGGTTTTCATCTCCTCGGTCTTGCCCTGTTTCCAGAGGCGGACGAGGCGCATGGTGGCGATGATGGGATCGGGGAGGATGCGGAGGGGGAGGATGTTGGCGAAGCAGCGGTCGGTGTTCGCGTCGTCGCGCATCTGGTAGTAGAGGCGGGCGCGGAGGGTGTTGGCCTGCTTGGCGACGAGGAAGTTCCAGCGCTCGTAGACGCTGGCGTTGTCGAGTTCGGCGATGGCCAGGCGGAAGCTGTCCTCCTGGGCCTTTTCGAGCTGCTTCTGGAGGCCCTTGCTGGCCCCGAGGTTCTTTGCCTGGATCATCCGCACCTGCCGCTGGATGTCTTCCTGGGCTTCGACGATATGTTTCTGGGCGGCTTCGAAAACCGCCTGGATTTTCTTGCGGAAGAGGAGGTTGACCACCAGGGTGACCGCCAGGAAAACCAGCAGGCCGGCCAGGGTGGAGAGGATGGGGCGGTCCCAGGAGGCGATGAGGCCGCCCGCAGTGGCGATGCCGGCCAGGGCGGCAATCAACAGAGTGTACACGTAGGATATTCCTTTTGTCGCAGTGGGGGGGGAAACGGGTTAGTCGTTCGAGCGGCCGCCCGCCGGGCGGATGCGCATCTGGACCGGTTGCAGGACCAGTTCGCCGCGGACCGGGTCGGCGCGCCGGATTTGCACCTGCATAAAATCGCCGCACTTGTAGGATTTTCCAGAGCCCTCGGCCTGGAGCGCCCCGGTCTCGCGGTCGCGGCGGTAGGTCTGGCCGCGGAACTGGGAGGAGGGCAGGAAGCCCTGGAGGCCCAGCTCGGGAAGGTAGAGCAGGAGACCGTCGGCCGCGACCTTGGCCACCACGCCTTCGTGGCAGGCGCCGGGGTCGCGTTCCTCGAGGGCGCGGAGATGGCGCAGCTTGAGGCGGTCGCAGGCGGCGTAGTAGGCGTTGTCGCAGAGCTGTTCGAGGGCGGTGCAGACTTCGCCGATGCCCGCGCATTCCTCGGCGTCGCGGGGTTTGCCGCCGGTGTCGGCGGTCCAGAGCTGCTGGTGCACCAGCAAATCCGCATAGCGCCGGATGGGGCTGGTGAAATGGAGGTAGAGGCTCTTGCCCAGGCCGAAGTGCTCGGTGGCGGACGCGCTGTAGGAGGCGCGGGACATGGTGCGGAGGAAGGCGTTCATGATGACGTCGCCGAGGGGATGGCGGGCGGCGTTGGCGAGGAAGGCGTTGAGCTGGTCGCGCTGATGGAGGGCGGGGCTCTTGCCGCGGACCACGAACTTGGTCCACTGGGCGAACTGGGTCAAATCGTCGTCCTTGGGCGGGGGATGGATGCGGTAGAGGCCCGGCAGCTTGCGCTCGTGCAGTTCGCGGGCCACGGCGGAGTTGGCCGCGAGCATGAATTCCTCGACCAGCTCGTGGGCGCGGTTGGGCTCGACCCGGTGGAGGCCGAGAATGCGGGGCGGGTTTTCGGTGCAGAGGACGCGGACTTCGGGCACGGCGGCTTCGAGGAACTCCTCGGCGCTCCGGCGGTGCTTGCGCATGGCCACGGCGGTGCGGGCGAGGGAGGCCAGGGCGGCCATGGTCGCGGAAGGGGGTTCGGGACGGCCGATGCCGTCGCCGATCATGGTCTGGACCTGGGCGAAGGAAAGGCGCTCGTGGACCCGGATGAGGGTGTGGGCGCGGCGGCTGGCGAGGATTTCGCCGGTGGTTTCGTCGATGTCGAGGAAAACGGAATGGGCGGGGGTGTCGCGGCCCGCGATCAGGCTGCAGCGGTCCGCCGCCAGGATGCGGGGCAGCATGGGCAGGGTGCGGCCGGGGAGGTAGGCGGTGAAGCCGCGGGCGCGGGCCGCCTCGTCCCACTTGCTGCCGGGGGCGATGTAGGCGGCCACGTCGGCGATGTGGACGCCGACGGTGATCCGGCCCGGCGCGGGGCCGCTGGCGAAGGAGATGCCGTCGTCGAAGTCCTTGGCGTCCTCGGGGTCGATGGTGAGGACGGTGAGATGGCGGCAGTCCTCGCGCTCGATGGGCCGGGGGGCCAGTTCGGCCGCCGCGCGCTCCAGCTCCGCCGAATAGGGTTCGCAGAGGCCGAATTCGACAGTCACGGCATCGAGGTCGCCGCGCAGGTCGGCGCCGGTGCCGACTCGGCGGACGAAGGCGGCGGCGGGGCCGTCGACGGTCTGGCCGGGGGGGAGCAGCCGGGCCAGAATCCAGTCGCCCAGGGCGACCTGGTCGAGCGCCCCCTCGTCCGCGAGCAGGAGAATCCGGTCGGGCAGATTGCGCTGCATGGGGCGGAGATAGAGGTCCGGGCCGTCCTCGTCGAGGCAGCCGACCACGGTTTCGCGGGTATGGCCGACGACGCGCTCGATGGCGGCCGTGGTGCCGCGCTCGGTGGTTTCGATGATACGGACCAGGACGCGGTCGCCGGTGATGCCCTCGCCGAGCTGTCCGGGGGGGATGAAGAGGTCGCCGCCGCCGGGTGAGGCGGGACTGTCGGGGGTGACGAAACCGTAGCCGCCGTTGACGTTCACCGAGAGCACGCCGGGGATCAGGCCGGCTTCGCTGGCGGCGGCGTAGCGGCCGCCGCGCTTGCGCAGGATGCGCCCGTTCTCCATCAGGTGCTGGAAGGCGTCGCGGAAGGCTTCGAGACGCGCGCCCTTGCGGCAGTCGAGCAGACGGCGCAGATCGGGTTTGCGCAGGCCGCCTTCCCCCGCGTTGCGGACCAGTCCGAGAATGGCTTGTTCGAGATCGTTTTGGGTCATGGGTTCTTGCTGGCCGGCCTTGCTTGCCGAAGGCGGAACTTCAAGGGGCGCATGGCCAATCCACCGACCCTTGGCCGGGTACTATAAGGCGGGCACGGGGTTGCGCAACGCGGAGCGGGTCACTCCGCGAGCGTCTTCGGCTGATCGTGCAGGCCGAGCAGAAAACGGAGGAGGGCGCGGAGCCGGAAGCCGTGCGCCTGGCCGAGGTCGCGGCGGAGGGCGGGGCCGGGGGCGAGGGCGAGGGAGCGCAGCTCGTCCGCCACCGCCCGTCCGCGCTGCCTGGCGTCGTGCCGCATCCAGGCGCAGTCGTGGTGGCAGGCGGCCCGGCAGCGCCGTTCCAGGGCGGGACTGACCGGCTGGCGGGCGAGGGCGTTGGCCAGCACCGCGTGCAGGCAGGCGCACATGAGGTCGGCGTCCTTGCTCATGTTCCGGAAATGGAGGCGCACCTCGGCCAGCACGTCCGGCACCTGCATGAGGCGGCGGCGCTCGGCCAGGCGCAGCCAGAGATCGCGGTCCTCGACGCGGGGCAGGTCCTCGTCGAAGCCGCCGAGGGCGAGCAGCGCATCCCGGCGGACGAGGACGGTGCTGGGGGCGAAACGGTTGCCGAGAAGCAGGTCGGCGCGGGTGATTTCGCCGGTTTCGGCGGGGCCGCGCATGGCTTTGGCCAGGGGGCGGCCGGAGGCGTCGATGTAGGCGTGGCAGGCGGCGGCCAGGGCATATTCCTGGCCGACGAGGCTGAGGGTGCCCTGGAGCAGGCCGACCATGTGGGGCAGGAGCCGGTCGTCGGCATCGAGGAAGGCGACGAGTTCGTGGCCGGCCTCGCGCAGGCCGGTGTTGCGGGCGGCGGCGAGGCCGAGATTGTCCTGGGTGACGACCCGGATGCGGCCGGCGTAGCCTTCGAGGAGGTGCGGGGTTTCGTCGGTCGAGCCGTCGTCCACCACCAGCACCTCGATGACGGGGTGGGTCTGGGCGAGGGCGGATTCGATGGCCTCCGCCAGGAATTCGGCGTAGTTGTAGGCGGGGATGACGATGGTGACGCCGGGCGGGGCGAGGGGGTTCATGGCAGTTCCGGCAGGAAGGGGAAGAGCGTCCGGTACTCGCCGGGGGGCAGGGCGCGCCCGTAGGGCGAGAGCATGATGGTTTCGGCGGTGCGCACGGCCCGGCCGCGGGTTTCGCCGTAGAGCCGGACCAGGGTGTCGCGGGCGCCGTCCGCGACGGCGGCGAAGCGGCGGGTGTGGCGCTCGGCGAACCAGGCCCGGCGGGCGGCGGGGTCCGGAGGCACCTGGTCGAGGATGCCGCCGTTGAAGGGCAGCCATTCGTAGACCTGGGAGACATGGCAGTCGCCCATGCCGATCTTGCGCTCGAAGACCGGGTCGGTGTCGATGGCGAGATGGGGCACGTAGGGATTGGGCAGGGCGAAGGCGTCGTGGAGGTAGCCCACGACGGGGGCGCGTTCGAGGTGGGGGGTGAGGGGGGCCACATTGGGTACGGTGACGGTGTAGGCGGCGTCCTGGACGAGGGTGCCCACCGCCCGGTGGTCGGGATGGTAGTCGTTGGGCCGGTGGCAGAGGACCAGGTCGGCGCGGGCTTCGCGCATGAGCTGGATGACCAACTGGCGGGTGCGCACGTCCGCCTGGAGTTCGCCGTTGTGGATGTCGACGACCTCGCAGTCCACGTCGGCGATGCGGGCGGCGGCGAGGGCCTCGTCGCGCCGCCGCCGGGCGAGGGGGCCGCCGCCCATGCTGTAGTGGCCCGTGTCGCCGTTGGTGAGGGAGACGAATTTGACGCGGTGGCCGAGCTGCCGGAAGAGCATGGCGGTGCCGCCGAAGCGGAAGTCGCAGTCGTCGGGGTGCGCCCCGAAGCAGAGCACGCTAATCTTGCCGTCGATCATGCTGCCTCCCTTTCCGCCCGTCCGCTAGGGTTCGGCGAAGACGACCTCCTTGTCGTCGGTGCCGTAGACCACGGTTTCGATGGGGTGCCATTTGTGGCCGATCCGGTAGTGGAGCTGGTCGTGTTCGCCGAGGCCGAAGCGGCCCGCGCCGAAATCGAGGACGACGCGGGGCAGGACCACCCAGTCGCCGCCGACCTTGAGCCGTTCCTGGTTGAGTTTCGCCACTTCATCGAGGCGGTCGCCGTAGCCTTCCCTGGGCCGTTTGGCGGGGCGGCGGGCGAGACATTCGGCCAGTTCGGCGGGATCGGCGCCCGCGAGGTCGAGTTCCACTTCGGGGGAGAGGCCGAGGATGGGGCCGTTGTCCATGTCCTCGCCGACGCCGGTGTAGGGCAGGGCCTGGATGACACTGGTGCGCAGATGGTCCAGACCTTCGAGAATGGCGCGCTCGATGGGGACGGTGTGGAGCCCCACCAGCCAGCGGCGGCCGTCCTTGCGGTAGGTCAGGTCGCCGGGATGGACGTTGAGGCAGGGCAGATGGGCGGTGAGGTTGGTGAGGGGGATGAAGCCGGCGAAGACGCCGAAGTCCACGGCGATGTCCGCCAGTTTGGCGCGGAGGGTCTCGGTCCAGATTTGGCGCAGTTCCTGGCCGCGCGGGGTGGCGATGGAGACGCGGGTTTCGCCGTTTTTCAGATAGAAGGCCAGGATGTCGTGCTCGATGACGGGCAGGCCGTAGCGCGCGCCGAGTTCGCGGGCGCGGCTGGTCTCGGGCGCGTCGGTGACGATGGCGACCGCCGCGCAGGTGGCCATGTCCCGCAGTTTCCCGAGATGTTCGAGCACTTGTTCGGCATTGGTTCCGCCGCCGCTGAGGAACAGCGCGAAACGGGAGGTGGTGCCGGGTGGCTGGGGCAGCAGGGGGCGGATGGCGGGCATGGATTCTCCTGGACGTCTTGACAAAGGGCAAACAACACTGTAATCAGTTCTCGGGGTTTTGAAAGCGGTTCCGCTTGGGGCGGTCGGGGGTCCGGCAAAAAAAATCAGTTAGTCAACTATTTGGACGCCAGTTGGTTGTCGGATGTTTGCCCAGGTGGCGTGTTTGCGAAATCTCCGGCTGCGCGTATACTTGGGGTATCGTGATCGTGTCGTGCTGTTCCAATTGAAGACGAGGGATTTGCGCCGATGATCCTTTTTGCTTGCCAATGTGGTGCGCCGTACTCCGTCGAGGATCAGTATGCTGGGGGCACGCTGGAGTGCACGGCCTGCGGCAAGGCGAACCGGATTCCGGGCGCCAGCGATCCGTGCGTGGTGTTGATCTTCCGGGCCGGGGAGTCCGAGAGTGGTGTGCCGATGCTTCGGGAAGAGGTGGAGCGGCTGGTCGCGGCCGGCGAGTTCACCGAGGCGGAGCTGATCTGGGACGGCACCACCTGGCGGCCGGTGACCCAGGTCATGGGCGGTGGGGTGATGGTCGACGACAAACCCAAGTTCCACCTCAAGCGGCGCGAGGACGAGGTGGAGGAAAAGGAGGAGGAACTGGCCTTCGACGGGATCGAGCCCATCCAGAAGGTGCAGCTCGACGAGGCGGATTTGCCGAACCTTCCGGCCACCAAGCACGACAAGGAGAAGAAGAAGGAGAAGGTCGAGAAGAAAAAGAAGGAGCCGAAGGAAGCGAAGCCGCAGGAGGCAAAGCCGAAGGATGCGAAGCCGAAGGACGCGGCGGGCGGTGCGGTGCCTGGCGGCTGGCGTCTCTACAAGCAGCGGATATTCGGCAACGATCCCTCGCTGGGACCGAAATTCAACATTCCGATCAAGGCCTTCTGGTTTCTGGTGGTGGTGTTCTACGGCTTTAAGATGGGGCTTGGGCCGCTGTTCTCCAAGCTCCGGGAAAAGCCGACCTATGTGGTGGTCTACAACACCAGCGGCCAGGAATGCGTGGCCACGCTGGGCTGGCGGCGGCTGAAGCGGGATGTCTTCCCCGGGACCTCGGCCTGTTTCGAGGTCTATGTCGGGATGACCGAAAAGCAGAAGCTCACCCTGACCACCAAGGCAACCGGCGACACGGTCGCGACCGCGCGGGTGCCGCTGTGGCCGGGCGGCCTGAGCGTGGTGAACCCTTTCGGCGCGAAGAATTTCGCCCAAGTCCGTCCGGGCCAGGCCAGGGAGGAGAACTTGCCTGCCGCGGATTTGAAGCAGCTTGCCGAGCAGATCGGCAGCCATCAGGAGCCGAGCGCCTTCCTGCGGCTCGCTCCCGAAGCGAGGCGGATTGCGCGCAAGGCCCTGGTCGGCACCCTCGAGGACCGGGTGTTCACCAGCGATAAATTCCGCTTCGAGGACTCGATTGTCCAGGGCGACACCGAGCTGCGGGCCAAGTTTCTGGCCGATCTGGAGAAGTGGCGCAAGGACAGCAAGCAGCAGTTCGACTACATCGTCTGGCCCCCCCGCCACAACGTGACCTTCAAGGAAGGCCGGGCCATGCTCGATTTGAACGACGAGGAACGCATCCAGATGGAAATCTGGCTGCCCAAGAAGTCGTTCCGGGTCGGCGGCTCGCTGTGGGTGACGGTGAAGGACAATCCGAAGCTCGATGTGGTGAGCGGCGCGGATGGCGGTCTCACCCTGAAAATGGAGTTCCAGAACCACACCACCAAGCTGGGCACCGCCGAGTATCTGGGGACCTGGCGCTATGCCGCCACCTACGCGGGCGGGAAATGGGACTGGTCCTGGAGCTTCGATGGGCAGAATGATCGGGCTCCGAGCGGCCGGCGGCGGGTGACGTACCGCTATGACCGGTTCAGCAAGGAGAACGGCCCCAATTTCCGCTAGTCTTCCGCCGTCAGCCAGGGACGGTGCCAGAGCGCCGGGGTGCCGAGCTGGCCGGCGGGACGTTCCACGCGCAGGATGAGCAGGCGGGGGCGATTGGGCTGGAGGTCGATGGTTCGCGGCAGACGGCAGGAAACCTGCCCCGCCTCGCGTTCGTCATGCTCGCCGAGAAACACCCCGTCCGCGTAGGCCCGCACGGTGCCGCGGACTCCGCGCAGGTTCACGGCCACGGCGGTCGGGGCGCTGTCGTCCGGGACCAGGCGGGTCAGGAACCAGAGTACCCGGGGGGCGGCGCTGTGGTCGGCCGGTTGCCAGCGGGCGAAGGTCTGGCCGAGGGGGTTGCCGACCGCGTCCCGGGGCCATTGTTTGTACCAGCCTTTGCCCAGTCCCTGGTTGGCGGGATCGGAGAGGACCAGGGTTTCCTCCAGGTGGACTCGGGCCGGGTAGTTTCTGCCGTCGCGCAAAAGGTGGAGGTCCCGGCCGGCGAGGTCGCCGAGTTGCCGTTCCGCCGTTGTCTGGTTTTCGAGCCAGGGCTGGAAACGGGGCGGTGCCGGGTTTTCCCGCAGGGTCCGCACGAGCCGCCCGCTCTCCAATCCGGCATCCATCTGGCAGGTTTCCAGGATGGCGGCGGCGCGGAGCCGCTGGATTTCGTGGACAATCAGGAGGGCCTGGAGGCGCTCGCGGGCGGCGGGGTCGGGTGTGGCGGTCAACGCCCGGTGCAGGAAGGCGAGGCTTTCCCGGGCATGTTCCTGCATGGTTTCGGCGGGCATCTGCCCGGCCAGGGTTTCCAGGGCGAGCGGGGAGTCGGCGTGCCGGCGGAGGATGGGCCGGACTTCCCGCGCGAACACCTTGGCCCAGTAGCGGTGGTAGGCGACGACTTCCGCTTCGGCGTCCGGGAACTGGGCGGCGAAGGCCCGCAGTCCGTCATCGCCCGTCTGGCCGGTGGCGAGCTGGAACTCGGCGAGGGAGCCCGGCGGGCAGAGGCCCGGTTCGAGGGGGAGGTGCGATTCATATCCGGCGGGGAACCAGAGGGCGGCGACGGGAAAGGCCGCGCGGTTATCCCGCCGGGGCGAGACGCAGCCCGCGAGCAGCAGTGCGGCGAGCAGCGGGCAAAGGCGATGGGTGAGGCGTTTCATGGCGCGTCCTGGGCGGCGTCCGGTGACGGCGGGGGCGCTCCCCCGTCGCCGTCTTCGCCCGGCGAATTCTCCCCGGCACTCTTTTCCTGTTCGTTCTGCCTGCTCTTGCGATAATTGTGGATTCGCACGGCAATGATGAGCACAAGGATGGCCAGCACGGCGGCGGCGGGCGCGTAATGGCCGACTTTCTGCATCCAGCGGTTGAGCGCGCTCATGAGGAAGGTCCAGGAGACAATGGCGGAGAAGGTGCCGGCCAGGACGGCCGACACCACGATCCAGGGGCGCATGCCCAGCAGGTAGCCGATCACCGAGCCGACCACCGGTCCGGTCATCAGGAAGGGGAACCAGACAAACAGGATCAGGCCGGGGATGCCCCAGCCGGCCAGGAGGTGCCGCTGCCTGTGGGCCGAGTCGCGGACGTTGCGCACGGCGGAGTCGAGCCAGGGGACGTGGATCAGTTTCTTGCAGGACAGGCAGAAGGCCGAGAAGAACAGGCAGACCACCGCGCCTTCGACCAGCGAGCCGAGCAGGATGGTTTCCAGCCGGGTGAAATGGGGGCTGACGGTGGCGGCGGAGATGCCGGCCGCCCGGCCCAGCATCAGGTGGGTGCTGATGATCGCCAGCATCCGCGCCCCCTTGAACGGGAGGTTGAACTGGAGATAGCCGTTCCAGGCGACCAGGGCGAGCACGCAGGAAAGACCGAGGAGGAAGATGTCCACTTCCTGGCTGCGGAATACCGCTTTCCAACTGATTCTGGATTTCTGCGCTTCGGGGGAAGCCTTGCGGCTGGGGAACATGCTGTATTCTTTCGCTCGGAAACGCCGGGTCGCAAAAATCCTACTATAACGCCGCCGCGTTCCGGGGCCTATGGCTGGGACGGCGGCGCGAGCGAAGAATTATTCCGGACGGCTGAGGCCGAACTCCCCCGCCCGCCAGCGGTCGCCGAATTCGGCGACGAAGAGGTCCAGATAGTTCGGCGCGATGGCGGCGGCATGGGGCATGAGCCAGAGATTCGGGCAGGTGCGCAGGGGGGATTCAAGAGGCAGGGGTTCCTGGCGGAAGACATCGAGGCAGGCACCCGCCAGGCGTCCCCCGCGCAGGGCGTCCAGCAGCGCCTCCTCGTCCAGCGCATTGCCCCGGCCGACGTTGCACAGGGTGGCGCCCTCGGGGAGCAGGTCGAGCCGTCTGCGGTCCAACAGGCCGTCGGTCTCGGCCGTGGCGGGCAGGCAGAGGACGAGATGGTCCGTCTGGGGCAGTACCAGGTCGAGTTCGGCAGGCCCCAGCACCCGGTCTCCCGCTTCGAGGAAGGGCGGCGCGGGCGCGGGAGTCTGCCGGATTCCGGTCAGGCGGACGCCGAAGGGTTTGAGGAGCCGGGCCACATGGCGGCCGATATGGCCGAAGCCGAGGATGGTCACGCGGGCGCCGCGCAGGGGCCGCATGACGGTGGCCAGCTCCCGCCGGGGCCAGGCGGCCGTGGTCTGCATGGCGGCGGCGGGAAGCAGGCCCCGGCACATGCCCAGGATCATGCCGACCACGGTTTCCCCCATCAGCAGGCCGTGGAAGCGGCCGTAGCAGCGTTCGATGCGGTCCGGCAGCAGATCGCCCGGAAAGTAGTCCTGCCCGGCGGCCGGGGTGGCCAGCAGGCGCAGTTCGGGGGCGCGGGAGATCCACTCCGGCCGGAAATGCCAGACCAGCGCGACCCGGGCCCGGGGCAGCACCGCCAGAAATTCCTCCTCGCCTCGGCAGATGTGGACATCGGCTCCGGGAATGGCCGCCGCCAGTTGCACGGCATGCCGCTCCGCGAAGTTCCAGCCGGGAACGTCGCGATGGGTGATGTATACGGCGGCGAGCATGGTCGGGCTCCTTGCGGCGGAAAAAGAGCGGGTCCACCTCCCGGGGGAGATAGACCCGCATCGAAAAGCGCGGATGCCTGCTCCCCGCCGCCTTTCCGGCGGGCGGGGGAGCGGCCGCCTAGAGGCCGAGAGCCTTGCGCACGGCCTTGAGCTGGCCGCTGCTGCCGAGCTTGAGGTTCTTGGCAGTGATGAACTTGGCGTACTCGTCGATGAAGATCTTGCCCGGGGGACGGAGGTCGAAGTTCTCGGGATGGTTCTTGAAGTATTCCCGGTGGACGCGGGTCCAGACCAGACGGCCGTCGGTGTCGATGTTGATCTTGGTGACGCCCAGTTTGGCGGCCTGAGCGAACTCGTCGGCGTTCACGCCCTTGGCGCCGGCCAGCTTGCCGCCGGCGGCGTTGATGCGCTCGACCTCGTCCTGGGGGACGGAGCTGGAGCCGTGCATGACGAGCGGGAAGCCGGGGAGGCGCTTCTGGATTTCGGCCAGCACGTCGAAGTGGAGGCCCTGGGTGCCGGAGAACTTGAAGGCGCCGTGGCTGGTGCCGATGGCGCAGGCGAGGGAGTCGACGCCGGTGCGCTTGACGAACTCCTTGGCCTGCTCGGGGTCGGTCAGCTTGGCGTCCGCCTCGCTGACTTGCACATGCTCCTCGACGCCGCCGAGCTGGCCGAGTTCGGCCTCGACCACCAGGCCCTTGGCGTGGGCCGCGTCCACGACGCGCTTGGTGGTGGCGACGTTGCCGTCGAAGTCCTCGTGGCTGGCGTCGATCATGACCGAGCTGTAGAAGCCGCTCTCGATGCAGTCGTAGCAGGTCTTCTCGTCGCCGTGGTCGAGGTGGACGGCGAAGACGGCGTCGGGATAGATTTCGTCGGCGGCGCGGATGAGCCCCTCGAGGAACACCTTGTTGGTGTAGGAGCGGGCGCCCTTGCTGATCTGGATGATGAAGGGGGCGGCGAGGTCCCAGTTGACCTTGCCGTCCGCTCCCAGTGCCAGACAGCCCTCGAAGAGGCCCTTGCACTGTTCGACGTTGTTGATGTTGTAGGCTCCGATGGCGTATTTGCCATAGGCCAGCTCGAACAGTTGTTTGGTGGTGACGATCATGGTTGCG
Organism: Victivallales bacterium Lenti_02; assembly: GCA_001603055.1. Classification (GTDB taxonomy): domain Bacteria; phylum Verrucomicrobiota; class Lentisphaeria; order Oligosphaerales; family Lenti-02; genus Lenti-02. Next base: position 6,394 of record LVAZ01000153.1, on the reverse strand, counting down.
TTCCCCGGTGAAGGAATTGCCGGCTTCCGGACCGCGAAAACCCGCGGGCATGGTTGCCGAATGGAGAGATGGGCATACTATATATGTCGTTTGTCCGCTGTCATCCGTAGCCGATGCCATTTGAGGGCCTCCACCGTGCGATTCGAATGCAGTCATTGCCGGAGCATTCTGGAAATAGGCGAATGGGAGCCTGGGGAGGCGGTGGCGTGCGGGCACTGCGGCAGCGCGGTGGCCGTGCCGGAGAGCCGTCTGTCGCCGGGGGCGATGGTGGGCGACTTCGTGCTCCGCGAGGAACTGGGCCGGGGCGGCATGGGCACGGTGTTTCTCGCCCACCAGGTCTCGCTGGACCGCAAGGCCGCCGTCAAGGTGCTGCACGAGGAATTCGCCGCCGACGAGGCGTACATCGGGAATTTCATCCGCGAGGCGCGGGCGGCGGCGAACCTGAACCATCCCGGCATCGTCCAGGCCTACGCGGTGGGCGAGGACGAGGGGCTGTACTATTTCGCCATGGAGTACGTCGAGGGCAGCACGCTCAAGGAGGTGCTCCTGCACAGCGGGCGCATGGTGCCGGAACGGGCCCTCGAGATCGTCACCAACGTGGCCGAGGCGCTCGACTTCGGCTGGCGCAACCAGAAGTTGGTCCACCGGGACATCAAGCCCGACAACATCATGCTCACCGCCACCGGCACCGTGAAGCTGGCGGACCTCGGTCTGGCCCGCTGGGGGGCGGACAACGCCGAGAGTTCCGGGGAGGTCCACGGGACGCCCCAGTACATTTCGCCCGAGCAGTTGCTCGGGCAGCCCGTCCGGATCGGGGCCGACATCTATAGCCTCGGGGCCACCTTCTACCACATGGTCTCCGGCCATTTCCCCTACCAGGGGACGGATGCCCTGGCGATTGCCGAGAAGCATCTCTTCGAGCCTCTGCCGTCCCTGGCCGCGGCGGTTCCCGGTCTGCCGCCCGGTCTCTGCCAGGTGATCGAGGTGATGATGGCCAAGCGCCCCGCCCATCGCTACCGGGACATGAGCGAACTGCTGGCGGACCTGCGCCGGGTGGCCGGCGGCGGCATGCCCGCCCGGATTCCCGTCGCCGCCGCCCAGCAGCCGGTCGATCTGGAAGTCGGGCTCGAAGCCGAAGAAACGGCCTCCCCGGCGATCCCCCTGCCCAGGGCCCCCCGCGCCGGCGGAGTCAAACTCAAACCGAGCAGCCCCAAGCTCCGGGCGGCCAAGGATTCCGGCCCGGCGCCCGACTTGGCCGAACCGGCCGGCGAAGCGGTCTCCCCGGAGACGGAGTTCCCGGCGGAAGTCTCCGACGAGGAACTGTCCCCGGCGGGGGAAGAGCCCCCCCCCGCCAAGCGGTTGGCGCCTCTGTTCGCGCTTGTCCTGGTGGTCTTGCTGGCTGTCGGCGGCGCCGCCTATTATTTCCTCTTCCTCGCCGCAGCCGACGCGGATGGCGACGACAAAGTCGCGGACCGGCGGACCGAGACGGTGGACGAACTGGCGGCGGTCCGCAGCCTGCATGCGGGCGGTGCCGCTCCCGCCGAGGTGGCCGCCGCCCTGGGCGAATACGCGGCCGGCCGCGATCTGGGCGAGCTGGGGGATGGGTTCTGGGAACTGGCCGCCCCGCTGGTCGGCGAGGACTTGGCCGCAGCCCGCGGACAGGCCCGCGAAACCCAGCTTGCCGCCTGGCGGGCCGAGCATGAGAAACTGACCGCCGCCGCCGAGGTCCGCCGCGCCGAGGCGGAACGGCGGGCGGGCGAGGAGGCCAAACGACAGGCCGAGGAGGCCAAGCGCCGGGAGGAAGCCGAACGCCTGGCCACCGTCGCCGCCGAACTCGCCGCCCGCAAGGACCAACTGCGCTGGGAGGCGGTCGAGAATTGCCGCGCCAACGACTACCGCAAGGCCCTTCTGCTGTTTACGCCGCTGCAGAACGACCCCCGCCCCGAATTCGCTGCCTGGGCGAAGGACAAGGCCGCCTGCGTCGAGCTGGCTCAGGCGCTGTTCGCGCGGGTCCAGAACTCGCAGCGGCAACTGGCCGGCGCCCAGTTGCCGGTCCCCCAGAGCCGTCGGCGCTGGTCGGTGACCTTCATCGGCATCCGCACCATCGAGGCCGAGATGACCGTGACCGTCTACGAGAGAGGCGTGGGCCGCGAGGAAGTCAAGAAGCTGAGCCTGCCCCTGGACGAGGCGGACGAGCAGATATTTTTCCATCTCGTCTCCCACCTGGCGACGGTCGACCAGACCGTGGACGCGAACCGTCTCCGGCTGGAGTTCGGCGCCTTTCTGATCAGCCGGGCGAAATATCTGGACGAGGCGCGGCGGCAGTTGGCGGGGCTGCCGGGAACCGAGGGAATGCTGGCCGAAATCGAGTTTCTCGCGCAGAAGGCGGAAAACTAGTCAACCTGGCCCGGGTCCGGAAGCAAAGGGTGGCGGCCCTGTTTCATGCCGCCCGGCGCAGGTGTCCGCCGTGTCGAATGGAAACATTCCGTGAGAGTACGAATCGCCCATTTCTCGGATTTGCACTTCTGGTCCCTGCCGGGCACGTGGCGCGCCCTGCTGGACAAGCGGGTCTGCGGCTGCCTGAACCACCTGCTGCGCCGCCGCCAGCAGTTCCAGGACGGGCGGCTTGAGCGGGCGGCCGCGCGCATCTCGTCCCTCGCCCCCGACTGGATTGTCTGCACCGGCGATCTAACCGCGACCGGTTCGCCCGCCGAGTTTGCGGCCGCCTGGGCATACCTCAAGCCCCTGCGGGCCATGGCGCTGCGCGGTTTCATCTATGTTCCGGGGAACCATGATGCCTACGTGCGCGACGCCGTCTGCCGGAACGCCCTGGCGGAGGTCTGCGGCAAGCTCAACGACGGGCATGGCCCGGAGTGCTTTCCCCGCGAGGTCCGGGATCGCGGCCTCCGCCTTTTTCTGGTGGACGAGACCCTGCCCACCGCCCCCTGGCTTTCCTGCGGCCGGCTCGATGTAGCGAGCGGGGGCTGGCTGCGCGAGCGGCTGTCCGCTCCGCGCGCCGACCGCGAGGGGCGCATTCTGGTGGGGCATTTTCCCCTGCGCCGGAGCGACGGCACCCCCTTGCCCCGCCGCCGCCGGCTCCTCGGGGCCGACGAACTCTACGAACTCGGCCGGGCCGGCGCCTACGACGTGGCCCTCTGCGGGCACATCCACCACGCCTTCCGCCGCGACGGGGGGGGCGCGATGGAGGTCTGCGCCGGGTCTTTGACCATGGAAGGACGGGTGAACGTGCTCGACTTCTTCCCCGAATCCTGTACCTTTTCCCAATTCTGGCTCGATGTCTCCGAGGACGAGCCCACGCCGGTTCTGACCGGGCAAATCTCGACGACCGGCGCCCATTGAAGGTTATTTCTGGCAGGAACGCATAAGGAACGCGGCAACATGGCTACGCACTATCTGGCTTTCGATCTCGGCGCCTCCAGCGGACGGGCGATTCTGGGCACCCTCGCCGACGGACGCATCGAGCTGGAGGAACTGCACCGCTTCGAGAACGGGCCGGTGGATGTGAACGGCGGGCTCTTCTGGAACCTCCTCGGCCTTTTCGCCGAACTCAAGACCGGCCTGAAAAAGGCTTTGGAAAAGGGTGTCAAGCTCTCCGGCGCCGCCATCGACACCTGGGGCGTGGACTTCGGAGTGATCGACGCCAACGGCCAGTTCGTCGGCTTCCCCCGCCACTACCGGGACCCCCGCACCGCCGACATCTACCCCTACGCCTTCGCCAAGGTCCCGCGCGAAGCGATGTACGAGACCACCGGCATCCAGTTCATGAACCTGAACACGGTGTTCCAACTGGTCGCCATGGAGCGCGACGGCGACTCCGCCCTGGCGGTCGGGAAACGATTGCTGTTCATGCCCAACGCGCTCACCTACCTGTTCACCGGCAACGCCACCGCCGAATACACCATCGCCACCACCTCGCAGCTCTACGACGCCAAGGCGGGCGGCTGGGCGCGGGACATGGTCGCCGCCCTCGGCCTGCCGGCCGACCTGCTGCCCGAGGTGGTGCCGCCCTGCACCGTCGTCGGCGAGCTGCGCCCCGCCATCTGCGAGGAAATGAACTGCGCGCCCGTCCCCTTCATCCTGGTGGGCAGCCACGACACCGCCAGCGCCGTCGCCGCCGTCCCCGCCACCACCGGCAAATCCTGGGCCTACCTGAGCAGCGGCACCTGGAGCCTCCTCGGCGTCGAGCTGGACCAGCCCCTCATCTCCCCCGCCGCCCTCGCCGCCAACTACACCAACGAGGGCGGCGTCGCCGGCAAAATCCGCTTCCTCAAGAACATCATGGGCATGTGGCTCATCCAGGAATCCCGCGCCGAATGGCGGCGCCAGGGGAAGAAATACACCTTCGACGAGATGGACCTCATGGCCGCCGAGGCCGAACCCTTCCGCTCCTTCATCGATCCCAACGACGAGAGCTTCGTCGCCCCCGGCAACCTGCCCGAGCGCATCGCCGAGTTCTGCCGCCGCACCGGCCAGCCCGTCCCCGAGACCCCCGGCCAGATCATGCGCTGCGCCCTCGAATCCCTCGCCCTGCGCTACCGCATGGCGCTCGAGGAGATCGAGCAGATCACCGGCCGGCGGATCGAGGTGCTCCACCTCGTCGGCGGCGGCGTCAAGAACCTCGTCCTGAACCAGTACACGGCCGACGCCATCGGCCGCCCGGTCATCACCGGCCCGATCGAGGCCACCGCCCTGGGCAATATCGCCGGCCAGGCCATGGCGACCGGCGAGATCGCCGATCTGGCGGAGGCCCGCCGGGTGATCGCCGCCTCCACGGAAACCACCACCCTGCTCCCGGCCAATCCCGAGGCCTGGACCAACGCCTACGAACGATTCCGGCGGTTGTTTGCATAAAAGCGGGAACGTTCCCTCTTGTTTCGGGTCTTCCTTCCACGGATACTTCTCTCCTGTGGGGAAGACAGTTGATTCCTACGAGGGTACATTGTCATATGGACGGACGTAACAAGATTCTGATTGTGGACGACGAGAGCAGCTTGCGCAAGGTGCTCGGCGATCTGTTGCGGCTGCGAGGCTACGCGCCCGAGCCGGCCGCGACCGGAGACGAGGCCGTGGCCGCCGCCAAGGCGAACAAGCATGATGCCGCGATCGTGGACATCGGCCTCGGCGACGAGGGAATGGACGGGCTGGACGTGATCAAGGAGATCAAGTCCTGCTCGCCCCGCACCCAGTGCATCGTCCTCACCGGCATGCCCTCCCAGGAATCGGCCATCACGGCGATGAATCTCGGGGCCTACGCCTATCTGCGCAAGCCCTTCAACGTGGACGAACTGCTGGCGACCATCGGCAAAGCCCTCGAAGCGGGCAAAGCCGTTGCGGATGGCGGAACCTCGGCGAAACCGGCGCCGGTCGCCGCCAGTTCCTCCGCCCAGAAGTTCGCCAAGTATGTCCGCGACGAACTGCGCTCGCCCCTGGGAAGCGTCATCGGCCTCGCCCAGAACATCGTCGAGGCCGACAGCGCCGAGGACGCCAAGGCCTTCGCCCGCATCCTCCAGACCGAGGCCCAGGGAATTCTCGAAAACCTCGAGAGTTTCCTCGCCCGGACCGCCGCCGAGCAGGCCGAGCGCCGTTCCTAGTCCGGACTTCTGACCGGGAGCGGCCTGAAGGACTACGAACGAAAGGCTTTCCCTCGCCCGGTTCCCCGGGTCCGTGGCGGATTGGCTATGGTGGTCATGCGCCCCTTCCGCTCCGCTGGACTGGATGGACGGCATGGACCCGGTGGATGGTGTTCTTCTTGCCGGAGTCCGCTCTGCTTCCCCTATGGAAGTTCGCGCCTTTCAGACTCCGTCTTCTTGCGGATTTTCTGCATCCGGTTCTTTCCGCATGATGGACAGTAAGCCAGCCGCCTTGGTTCTCCCGCTCCCTTGTATCGCACGCCACCTGCATCCCAGTAGTCTTGCTTGTGTCCGCAGGGGCATTCCATCAGCCATTGCTTCGTTCCCGCCTTCACTGCGGCAAACGCTTTGGCAGGAAGGAGGAATGCGAGGAACGGGTGTTTGGCCGGTTCCTTGTTCATCTGAGGTTCCTTTCTGCCTTGGAATCCACAAGACAATTCACAGGCCGCAAGGGGGTGTCCCTGCGGCCTGTGGTCGTCGGGATGTGTTTCGGGACTATTCCTCGATTTCCCAGCCCTTGCGGTAGGCGGGGCGGATGAGGGCGTCGGCTTCGGGGACGCCTTCGGCGCGCATTTCCTCGGCGTTCCAGACGAAGCGCTTGCCGGTCTGGAGGGCGATGGCGCCGAGGAGGGCGATCTCGGTGAGCTGGGCGGAGTAGGCGAAGTTGGTGGTGGCGGGGATGCCGCCCTTGCAGGCGTCGATCCACTCGCGGTGGTGGCCGGGGGAACGGGGGAGGCTGGGGG
>LVAZ01000152.1 GCA_001603055.1 Victivallales bacterium Lenti_02 | reverse complement strand
CTGGCAGCGGCTCAGCCCCCGCATGCACCTCTGGATCTACCCCCACCAGTACCGCAACCCCCTGGCCCCCATGCCCAGCATCCGCGCCGTGGCCGACAATCTGCGCTACTTCGCCGAACGGAACGCCGAGTCGGTCTATGTCCAGCAGTCCATCGGTGCCGACCAGGGCCGTGAGATCATGCGCTACTGGCTCTTCGCCAAGCTCATGTGGAACCCACAACTGGATGTGGAGGACCTGATCCGCGACTTCGTCTGGGGCTACTTCGGCAAGGCCGCCCCCGCCGTCTTCGCCTACGAGAAGCTCCTCCTCGATCATCATCTCCGCCATACCGACTTCGCCCGCAAGCGCAACTGGATTTATCCGATCCACGACGAACCCATGTACCGACATGGCTTCATTCCCGAGGCCCGCGAGATTCTCGGCCGGGCCGTGAGCATGGCGGAAGACGACGCCATTCGCCGCCGGGTCGAGCTGCTTCTGGCGGGCGTGGTCTTCGTCGAGAGCGCCCAGCTCTACATCCAGATGCGCGACAGCCAGACACCGCCCGACGCGGAACGCTACGCCGCCGTCCGCCGCGAATTCGCCCAGCTTGCCGAGCGGACCGGCATCCGGCGGGTCGGCTTCTTCGACGGGGTCCGCACCATCGACACCGTCCCCGAGTGGCTCGACGAGCTNNGCGCTCGCAACCCGGCGAGAACGAGGGTTGGCAGCCGGTGGCGGTCCCCGCCTTCCTCGCCCAGAGCGAAGTCGGCCCCTACCTGGGTTTCGGTTGGTACCGCACCACCTTCGAGCTGACCGAGGAGCAGGCCCGGAATCCGGTCGAGCTGCAATTCGGCGGCGTGGACGAGCAGGGCTGGCTCTACGTCAACGGCGAATCCGTCGGCGAGCACACCCTCGAATCCGAATTCATGGTGGGGCAGGAAATCACCGTCGCCGACCTCTGGAACCGCCCCTTCGCGCGCGTCGTTCCCGCCGAACTTCTCCGGGCCGGAACCAATGTCCTGACCGTGCGCATCCACGCCTCGCAGCACAATGCCGGCATCCACCAGCCCGTGCGGATTTGGCTGCGCGCCTCCTACCATGCCGCCAGCGACGGCACCATCTTCGCCGAGGACTTCGATGATCTCCCCGTCGGTGGCCTGCCCGAAGCCTGGAAACGCTACATCCAGCCCAACGACCGGGGCGGCTTCCACGGCGCGGCGGGCATCAGCGACTACTTCTTCGCCAACCGCACCCTGCACCTCCAGGACCAGCGCTCCCATGTCGTCGTCTGGTCCGCCGCCGACGACATCCTCCCCGCCGACCACCGCTGGGCGGTGCAGTTCGACTTCCGCCTGGTCGGCGCGCTGAACTTCAAAGCCTCGCCCAATGGCGCGGTCTTCGGTCTCAAGCAGGGCGACCGGCGCAGCGGTGCCTTCCTCCCCCTGATCCACCTCGACAACAACGAGGAGGCGGGAAAACCCGTCACCCTCCTCGCCCTCGGGCACGAACTGGCCGCCGGCCTGCCCGCCCACCAGTGGCACCGCCTCGTCATCCAGCGCGAGGGAACCACCTGGCGGTTCTTCCTGAACGACGAGCTGAAGCACACCGCCACCGACCTCGAATGCGACTATCGCGGCTACGCCTTCGGCTCCTTCCTCGACTGGCAGCACCGCGCCCAGGACATCCACTACGACAACCTCCGAATCGGCCGTTTCGCCGGACAGCTCAGAGAATAGCCCTCCCCTTCGGACCCGTACCCGGCCACGTGGCCATGTTCATTCCGCTGCCCCACCGCCGTCAGTCTGTCCAGGTTTTTTCATTCTGTTCTCGAACTCGCGGAAGCTGCTTTCGAACGTCCTGTACAAACGGGCAGACCAGACCAGCAGAATACCGACTACACCACCCAAGGGGCCAATACTGAATACGGGCTCCTCCCCCAGCCACCATCGGGCACCATAGACGATTGCCAAAAATACGAGACACACAACCAGAACTTGACAGACGCTCCGGACTATGGCTTTCCTGGGTTCGCCACGAAAGACAACCTCGCGCCGGTACGTTTCCCGTAGACTCATCTGTCTCTCTCCGCCCAACTACTCGACCCCTTGATCGGATTCGTGCAATGAAAGTGGCGTGGTATCCCGATAGCAGGGGTTGGCTCAATACGCAGACCCAGTTTCTGCCATACGGAAATCCCCTTCCCCCGGCTCGCGAGCCACTTGCCGATGGCAAATCGTAGCCTGTGTCCGATCTTCGTCAAGTCGGGGAACCGAAAATCCACCAGTTGGGCGACGCGCCGTGCGAGGCGAACCGCCGCATGTCCAGCCGCATGGTATGCCAGAGGTGAATCGCTTGTCCATTCCGTCCATTCCGTCCATCCTGTCCATACAAAACTCCGTCCTGCCAAATTGACAAAAGGGAGGCTATGGATAAGGCTATACGGCGCATCCCTGCCAACCTACTCATCCTGCCCGGAGGCATCCATGCTTCGTTCGCTGCTCCCTTTCGCCCTGCTTGCTTTGCCTCTGGCGGCCGAACCGGGCACGTCGCGTCTGGTGCGGCTCGGCGAGGAAGGGCGGCTGGTCTACGCGCCCTGGAACGAACGGGGGGACCGGATTCCGGACTTTTCGACCTGCGGCTACCGGGGCGGGCTGGTGCCCTTGCCCGAGGTGGCGGCGAAGCGTGTCCTCGAACCGGTTCCGGGCGACAACCGGGAACGCATCCAGCAGGCGCTCGACGAATTGGCGGAATTGCCCCTGGAAGACGGTTTCCGGGGGGCGCTCCTGCTGAAACGGGGCCGCTACGAGGTCGAGGGTAGTCTCCGGCTGAACGCCTCCGGCGTGGTGCTGCGCGGCGAGGGGGATGGCGAGGACGGCACGGTGCTGGTGGCGACCCAGCGCAAACAGCATACCCTGATCGCCCTGGGCGGCGGTGGGCGGCGGCAGGAAGTCGCTGACAGCCGCGTCGCGGTCGCCGACGCCTATGTGCCCGTCGGGGCCAGTACCCTGCGGGTGGTGGACGCCTCGGGTTTCACGCCGGGCGACCCGGTGATCGTCCACCGTCCCGCGACGGCGGAATGGATCGCGGCCATCGGCATGGACCGCATCAGCGAGCAGCACGAAAAGGTGACCCAGTGGGCACCCGGCAGCTACGACCTGCGTTTCGAGCGCGTTGTGGTCGGCATCAAGGACAACGAACTGGAACTCGACGCCCCCCTCGCCTGCGCTCTGGACGAGGCTTTCGGCGGCGGCACCGTCTATCGCTACACCTGGGCCGAGCGGATCGAGAACGTGGCGGTCGAAAACCTGCGCGGGGAAAGCGAGTTCGACCGGGCCAAGGCCGATCCCAAACGGGAGGGGGAATTCGTGGACGAGGACCACGGCTGGAACTTCATCTCCGTCGGGGCCGTGCGGGATGGCTGGGTGCGGCAGGTGACCGCGCGGTATTTCGGCTATTCCTGCGTGAACATCCTCTCTCCCGCCAGCCGGTTCACCGTGCGCGACAGCGCCTGTCTCGATCCGGTCAGCCAGATCACCGGCGGGCGGCGCTATTCCTTCGCCGTCGCGGGCCAGCTCAATCTGGTGCAGAACTGCCGGACCCGCGGCGGGCGGCACGACTTCGTGATGCATGCGCGGGTGCCGGGACCGAACGTCTTCGTGGACTGCCATGCGGAAAAGGCCTATTCCGACTCCGGACCGCACCACCGCTGGGCCACGGGCACCCTGTACGACAACGTGGTGGTCGAGGGCCATTCCCTGAACGTGCAGGACCGGCAATGGTCGGGCTCGGGACATGGCTGGGCCGGGGCGAACATGGTCTTCTGGAACTGCACCGCAAAATCCTTCCGCATCCAGCAACCGCCCACCGCCCAGAACTTCGGCATCGGCTGCCAGGGACCTCTGGAGAAGGGCAACTGGGTCAAGGACCATCCGGACGGCTGGTGGGAGTCGCCGGGTGTGCCCGTGAACCCGCGCAGCCTCTACCTGCAACAGTTCGCCGAACGCCAGGCAAGGGTTAACTAGCGACCGGTGAAATACAGGACTCACCGGAACGTGCAACCCAAACGCCTTGCTCTCTGCCATGTAAATCAAGCACGCGAAATGTCCAAACCCCAGTCCGGAACTCCGGAACTGGAAGCCCCGACCACCTTCCCGGAGGCCGGGGCCGGGCAAAGGGATGTCAGCGGGCGGCGGAGACGTTCACGCCGTGAAGGATCACCGAGGGCATCTGGGACACGGGGTCCACGTCGGCACTGAGCACCACGTCCCGCTTGAGCAGGTCGAAGAGATTGCCCGCGATCATGGTGTTTTTCACCCGGCCGACGATCTGACCGTTGCGGATGCGGTAGCCGAGGGCCACGTTGGCGGAGAAGTCGCCGTTCTCGATGTTGCTCTGGCCGAAGCCGAGCAGGCCCTTGATGTAGAGTCCGTCCGCGATGCCGGCCAGCAAATCCGCGCTGGGGGTGGTGCCCGGCAGGACCACCGGATGATAGGGGGAGCAGCAACTGTGCCCGGTCGGCGCGGTCCCGGCCAGCCCGGCGCTGTCCAGGTCGTAGAGGAACATGCGGATGGCACCGTTTTCGATGAGCTTGCAGGGGCGGGTGGGGATACCCACCGAATCGATTTCGGCGGCGTACGGATAAAAGGGGCGGTGGGGCCGGTCCTCGATGGTGAGGTTCTCGGCGAAATAGCGTTCGCCCAGATGGTCGCGCAGGGGCGAGGTGCCCTTGGCCACGGCGCGGCCGTTGAAGCCTCCCAGCACCGGCCCGAGCATCCATTCGAAGGTGTCGGGCGGCAGGAAAATCTGGGTTTTGCCGTTGGCCGGGGCGTCGGCCTTGACCGCCGCCCAGTCGAGGTCCTGGCGGATTTGCCCGATGAGGTAGTCCGGATCGAAGAACTCGTTGCGCTCGCACCAGCCGCGTCCGGCGTGGCTGAACAGCATGTCGGTGCCCTCGGTGCGCTGGACGCTACCGGAGAGAAACCAACTGGTGTCCTCGTCGGCGTGGACCACGCCGCCGCTGGTCACCATCACGTCCTCAGACTGGTTGCGGGCTCCTCTGGCGCCGATGTCCATGCCGGGGTCGATGGCCTTCATGGCCTCGACGATGCGCCCGGCCGCCTCGACGAACAGCTCCCGGCTCATGGCGCGGGTTGAGTCGGAAGCGCGCGGCACCTTCGTGTAGGGAGCGGCCTCGGGATAGGCGGTGAAATGGGCCACGCTGCCGACGGCGGCGAGGGACACGGCCCGTTCCACCATCAGCTCGATGTCCTCGATCCGGTTGCCCGAGACCGTGGCTAGCCGTCCGTTGCGCAGGATGGTGATGGAATAGCCTGCGGTTTCGCGCGAGCCCGCGCCCTTGAGGCGGCCGCTTTCGTACTTGCAATTCAGGCTCTCGCCCCGGCTGTAGCCCATGACACCGCCGTCGGCGCCCAGTCTCCGGGCCAGATCGAGGCCTTGCAGGAGGCGGTCCTTCATCTGTTCGATATGCGCTGTCGCCATGGTCTCTTCTCCTATTTGCCGCCCACGACCACGTCGCGGATGCGCACATGGGGTCCGCCGAAGGTGACGGGGAGGGGGGACTGGCCCCCCTTGCCGCAGCCGCCGCCCGACTCGCGGATTTGGAGGTCGTCCGCCAATCCGTCGATCCGGTGGAGGGTTTCGTAAACATTGCCGGTGAGGACGACGTCGCGGACCAGTTCGCCGATCTGGCCGTTGCGGATGCGGTAGCCGTAGGCGGCGGAGAAGGTGAACATCTCCATCATGGTCTGGCCGCCGAGCATGCTGCAGCAGTAGATGCCATCGTCCACCCCAGCGAAGAGTTCCTCGCGGGTGAGGGGGCCGGCATCGATGTAGGTGTTGGTCATGCGGACGATGGGCTCGCGGCCGCGGCCGATGGCGCGGGCGTTGCCGGTGGGCTTTTCCCCCATCTTGGCGGCGGTCTCGCGCGAGTGCAGATGGCCGGCGAGGATGCCGTTCCGGATGAGCATGGTTTGGCCGGCCGGGGTGCCCTCGTCGTCGTAGGTGAGGCTGCCGGTGCGTCCGGCGAGGCTGCCGTCGTCGATGATGCTCAGCTCCTTCGGTCCCATTTCGCGGCCGAGCTGCATCAGGTCGCGCATTTTGGGATTTTCGTAGAGGAAGTCGGCCTCGCTGAGATGGCCGAAGGCTTCGTGGGCGAAGACTCCGGCGAAGTCGGGCCGGAGCACCACGGTCTGGGGACCGCCGGGGCACTGGGGGGCCTTGAGCAGGCGCGCCGCCCGCTGTCCCACCTCCTCGGCCAAGTCGTCGCGCCCGAGCACCACGTTGTAGTCGGTGGCCGACGAGAAACTCTCGGAGGCGCGCTGGACCAGGGAGCCGTCCCGCCCGACGGCCATGAGATAGAGCACCACCCGCGGCCGTTCCTCGCAGAAATAGGCCCCTTCGCTGTTGGCGAAGTGGACGGTGCGGAACAGTTCGGCGTAGGAGACGAGGCTGGACTCGATGGCCTTGTCCGCGCCGAGGATGATCTGGTTGTAGCGCCCGATCAGGGCCAGTTTGTCGTCCAGCGGCACTCCCCGGAAATCGTTCGCCAACTGGGCGGGCACGACTTCGACCGCAGGCTTGGGAACCGGGGCCAGTGCGGTGGTTTCGTGGCCGACCAGGGCCGCGTTCGCGCAGGCCTGGGCGACCCGGCCCGGCAGATCGTCGAGAGTGTCGAAGACCGACGTACCCCAGCCCCCTTTGACGCAGGCCCGCACGATGCCGCCCTGGTTGCGCGCGGAGCCCACGCTGTCCATTTCCTTGCCCCGGTAGGCGGCGCTGGTTTGGTCGTTGGTTTCCCAGCGGAGTTCCACATAGTCCGCAGGCGCGGAGGCGAGGGCGGCGAGCAGTCGATCTTTCACGATGGCCTCCACGAGGCGGGGGTGGCGAACACAGGGGGATCGGAAGAAACCATAGAGGACACCCCCGGCAAATCAAGCCCCCCGAACGCGCAACCGGGCCGGCCGGGTTGACCCGGAACGGGAAAACATATCCGTCATGCTGCGCTGCCGGGGAGGCTGTGCTCGGGGAACGCGGCGGCAATCGGCGTCCCGGTCATTGTCCATGCGGAGTTGCCTGGACAGGGAGGCACTCATTTCGCTGTTCCCTGCGCGAGTTCCGCGATTTCCCCGGGAGTCAGGGGGCGGCGGTAGACGCGGACATCGTCGAGCCAGCCGAGGAAACGAGTGGAATCGTTCCTTGCCGAGTGGGCGCCGAGGGTGAGGGGGGTGCCGGGGCGGATGAAGCCGCGACGTTCCATGACGCCCACTTCCAGGCCGTTGACATACAGGCGCATGACTTGGTTGTCGAAGGTGGCGGCGATGTGCGACCACTCGCCTGCGGGCAGCGGCTCGGCCCCCTTCAGCAAGTGGCTCCAGCTCTCCCTCGGGACCTGCCAGACTGGCAAGCCGCCACTACTCAGCCCAATCCGGTAACCCGAGGTGGCACCGCTGGTGTTCAGTATCCAGCGGCCGTTCTGGTTGGCTTCCGAAGGCTTGCACCAGAGCGCAACGGTGACGCCGCCGGGAGAGAAGAAGGCTGGCGGCATGGGCGGGGCAGCACTGGGAAAGATTGGCGATACGGATGTGGTGGCACCACCGCTCCCACAGCGCAGAACCCCGCCGCCGCGGCCAGCCTCAATGGAGAGGCCTTCGTTCCTGAGTTGAATCTTGTTCGGCGAGGAGTCGGCGAAGGAACCATCCTTCTCCGCTTCAGTCTCGAATTCCCAGTGCGCCAGCAGGTCGCCGGTGATGCGGACCGGTTGCCAGGGCATGCGGTCGCCGAAGGTGGCGCGGGTCGCCTCGTACCATCTCTGCGGCGGGCGCAGGCCGAGGTCCTCGGGGATGATGTCGGTGACCGCTTCGGGCGCCCAGTCGGTGCAGAAGACCCGTTTGATGGCGTTGACGAAGGTGAAGCCGGTCCCCGTGGTGGGTTCGATGTAGTGGCCTTCGCCGAACTCGGTCCAGTTGTCGAAGACCACGATCTTGCTGTCCCAACGGTCGGCGGGCTTGGCGTCGACCAGTTCCTTCGCCTCGCGACAGGCGACCTCGAAGATATCCGCCTGCGGGTCGGCCGTGTAGAAGTTCTGTCCGCGCTTGACCCGTCCCCAGGGACGGTCATCCCGGTTCATGACCACGTTCGGGATGTCGGGAACGTCGCCGGTGGAGGCGTCGCGGTCGATCCAGGTTTGCCGGAAGCGGCTGAGGACATCGGCGTAATCGCGATAGGCCAGGCCGGCCGGATCATGCCCGGCAATCTTCACGCCGGCGGGACTGAGGTTGTAGCCGGTCACCGCGTCCCACCCGCTCTCCGCGATCTGCCTGCCGAGGGCTTGGTTGGCGGCGGGCATGCAGGCGATGATGCGCAGGCCGCCGAAACCGGCCTCCCGGCATTGGGCGCGCATCTTGTCGAACGCCTGCTTGGTATTCTCCGGGCCGCCCAACTGGGCGAGCAGCCGTTCCGGCCGCCACACGACCAGCACGGGCTGGTTGTCGATTTTCAGGTACGAAGGATGGGTGAAGTAGTTCGTGATCCAGAACGGCAGCACGTTGTCGAGCAGGTCGGCCTCGTCGTTCACTCCGATCCGCCCGTTCTCCCACATGATGGTGAAGGTGAACATGTCGCGGTACCTGGCCTCGAAGAGCCCGTCGTGGATGGCGTGTTCGAGACGCTGTTCGATCCGCGGTTCCAGATGGGCCCGGTACCAGCAGTAGATGAAGCCGTTGATGCCGTGTTCGAGAGCGTACTTGATGTGCCAGTCCGCGACCTCGGGAGTCCCCTCATCATACCAGCCGATGGCGGGACGCTTCTCGGGCCAGGGCTCGATCCGGTTCCAGCCAAAGTGCGTCCCTTCCTTCCAGAGCGCGCAGTAGTGCATCAGGGTGATGTAGTCGGTCTTGGCGGGTTGCGGCCGGGGCACGTAGTCGGCGGGCTTCACTTCGGGCGGCAGCGGCTCGAACGCGAGGGCAAGTTCCCTGATCTGCGTTTCCGCACCGGCCCCCGAGGCTTCGACGCGCACGGTGAAGGTACCGGGCCGGGCGGCGCGGATGCGCCAGGTGGCCATGTCGAAGTCGTCCATGCCAAGATAGGGGATGGTCTGCCGCGCCTCGCCGAGCAGCTCGACGCCATCCGGCACGGTTAGCCGAACGGTGATGTTTTCGGTCTCGCCGCCCACGTTCTGGAGGCCCAGAACGACGGTTTCCTCCCGGCCGGGCCGGAGCTTGGCCCGTCCCGCAGCCAGGGACCGGAGATAGAACCAGGGCGTGCCCACGGGGCGGTCCGCCAGCGCGAGCCGACGGATCACGACAGGCTCCTCGCCCCTGCCGAACCTCAGCGCCAGCCGCCGCAACGTCCCCGTCCAGGTTTCGGACTGGCTTCCGTCGATCACGTTGAGCCGTCCGTCGGTCTGCGGCACGAAGCTGAGCGACCCGGCACCGGCATCGGTCACGAAATCCAAGTAGCCGACCCGGCCGGGACCGATCGAGGCGATTTCGAGGCAGACGAACTGCCGGGTGGTCAGGTTGCAGGCCAGGGCCGGGCTCGCGAACATGGCCGAGTCCGTCGGGAAGACCACCGAGACCGTGCCCGCGCGGACCTCGCTGCCGGCTCCCGCCAGCCCCTGCCAGTCCTGCCA
>LVAZ01000151.1 GCA_001603055.1 Victivallales bacterium Lenti_02 | reverse complement strand
CGCCCCCCAATCTGCAAGGACTGTGGGGACAGGACGACGTCTCCCCCTGGCACGCGGATTTCCACTTCAACACCAACGTGCAGGAGTGCCAATGGGGGGCATGCAGCGCGAACCATCCCGAGCTTCAGGCCGCGCTGATCCGCGTCCTGACCGAGGATTGGCGCGAGGAACTGGACCGGACTGGCCGCGAGATGTATGGCATCGACGCGCCGGCGGTGAACCTCGCGGTCGACTGGCGGGGCCGGGCCATCGGCGTCTGGGGGTTCCTCGAACTATCGGTCACCGCCTGGACCGCGCAGCACGTCTGGGAGCACTACCTCTACACCCAGGATCGCGACCTGCTCCGCGACAAGGTCTATCCCTTTCTCCACGCCTGCGCCAAGGGCTATCTCCAACTCCTCGTGGCAGACGCGGACGGACAGCTCAACATCGAACTCTCGCACTCGCCGGAACAGGTCTGGTTCGACGGGAACGGCAAACGCTACCACGCGCACGGCCGGAATCCCTGCATCGACATCAGTTGCCTCGGAACTCTCTTCGCGGCCGTAGTGCAGGCGGCGGAACTACTCGGTGCCGAGGACGAAATTGTGGCGGACTGCCGCCATGCGCTCGCCCATCTCCCGCCGTTTCCCACGGCGGACGGTGTCCTCATCGACTACGAGACCGGCTTTTTCCACGACGGCGACCGGCCGGGCCGGTTCCCGCATTGCCACCGGCACCCAAGCCGCCTCATGCCCGTGTTTCCGGGCCGTCAGATTGGCTTGCACAGCGACAGCGAATGGCTGGAACTGGGCCGCCGCTCGTTCCGTGAATTCCGCAGCTACGGTGAGGCGGGGTTCACGGGCTGGTCCTATTCGTACCAGGCCTGCATCGCCGCCCGGCTGGGGCTGGGCGAAGAGGCCGAAAACTGCCTCCAGACGCTCTGCGACGGCTATGTCTTCGGCGGCCTGCTGACCAGCCACAACAGCTTCGTGCCCGGCGTCGGGAACTACGAGCAGTACGGCGGCTCGCCTCTGTTCCAGATTGATGCCCTGCTCGGGAGCATGGCGGCGGTCAACGAAATGCTGGTCCAGCGCCAGCCCGACGGCGTGATCCGCGTGTTTCCGGCGGTCCCGGCCGGGCGGAGCGCATCGTTCCAGTCCCTGCGCGTGCCCGGAGCGGTCTTGGTCAGCGCCGCCCGCAACCGCGCCGGCGTCGAGTGGATCGCGGTCTGTGCCGAGGGTGTCGGCGAGGTGGCGCTTGCTCTCCCCTGGCACGGCGCGGCCATCGTCCCCCAGCCCCCGAATCTGCGGCTGGACGCCAATGGCCCCAGCCTCCGCTGGACCGCCGAACCCGGCACCCTCTACCGATTGACCCCAACCGCCTGAGAACCGCTTGCAGGTGAAGACCTGGCGGTCTGCCGCACCCGGAGATGGACGGGATGGACGGGATGGACCGGATGGACGGGGGCGTTTCCGTCCCGTCTGGAGTTTGACAGAATTTGGTTTTGGTATTCGAGCCCCCGGGGGGGGCGACATATAGTAGCCCAGCGGCGTGAGCCCTGGGAAAGGCAGGAAATGGAAACTGACACCCTGCGGGGGCTCGGAAACAGATGGAACGGCAAAGGCAGCGACCCGTTTCGGTTGGCCGAGAGGCCGGGCGAGGGCAAGCCTCGCCCCTACGGGCTACGATATGCTGCCAACCGGGGATGGGCTCAAGACGTTGTACAACCAACCCGAGCCCATCATGGAAGGAAGGACTTTCTAGAGCAGGTATTCCTTGCCCACGGGGCCATCATTGGCGGCGAGGGCGGCGGCGAGATCGGCGAAGTCGAGACGGACGACGGGAACCTCCCCGGCCAGCTCGTTCACGGGCAGGCCGGCAACACGGAGATAGGCGCCGGACTGCCAGAAGGAGGGGACCAGCTCGACGGCGGCGCGGAGTTCGCGGCCGTCGTTGAGCAGGACGGCGCGCTCGGGCTGGATGCGCAGGGGGTTCAGCATGATGCCGGTGCTGGCCAGGGGCTTGGGGAAGTGGACGTAGAGGCTGTTGCCCCTGCGGGTGAGCATGGCCTCGCCGCCCGCGAGCAGATGGGAGGCCGGCTCGGCCCCGTAGAAGGCTTCGCGCACTCGGCCGAACCAGTCGCCGATGCGGCGGAGAATGCGGACCGCCTCGGCGGGCAGGGTGCCGTCGGGCTTGGGTCCCACGTTCAGCAGGTAGTTGCCGTCCATGGCCAGAATCTTGTCGATGGACTGCATGAGGAGGAGGTCGGAGTAGTAGTCCTCGTCCTCGCGCCAGCCCCAGCTTTGGCGGCCGACGGACTGGCAGGCCTCGGTGGGGCGGGAGAAGCCCTTGCCGTCGGGGACATGGCGTTCGGGGGTGCTGTAGTCGCCGGGGCCGAAGCCGCGGTCGTTGATCATGATGCCGGGCTGGAGTTCCCGCAGGGTGGCGTTCAGCTCGGGGATGTTGATCTTCGGGGGGATGTCCCAGAAGAAGGCCGAAATCCGGCCGTAGTTGGTGCAGAGTTCGGTGATCTGGGCCTTGACGTAGGCGACATACTTGAGCAGGTCGGGCTGGTCGCCGGGATTGGGGGCGTCGAGCTGGTGGTCGCCGCCGAAGTTGACCGAGTTCGGATGGTGCCAGTCGGGGCAGGAGTAGTAGAGACAGAGGCGGACGCCGCGCCGGTGGCAGGCCTCGGCGAGCATGGCCAGGACGTCCTTGCCGTAGGGCGTGCGCATGATGTTGTAGTCGGTGTGGGCGGTGTCCCACAGGCAGAAGCCGTCGTGGTGCTTGGTGGTGAAGCAGATGTACTCCATGCCGGCGGCCTCGACCACGTCGAGCCACTGGTCGGGGTCGAAGGCGACGGGGTTGAACTGGTCCATCAGCGTGACGTACTCGGCCTTGCTCATGCGGCCGCGCCACTGGAGCTGCTCGTGCCAGCCGCGCACGGCGTAGACGCCCCAGTGGATGAACATGCCGAAGCGCTTCTCGAAGAACCAGTCGCGGCCGTCGTGGAATCGTTGCATGGAGGGTTCCTTAGTCGAGCTGGGAAAGCCGGGGGATGCCGTAGCGCTCGCGCACGAAGCGGTCGGCCAGATCGAGGGTCGCCGCCGGGATGAAGAGGTCGGGCGTGTCGGACTCCGCGAAGCTCACCTGGTGGTATTCGACCGGCCCGGCGTTGCGGATGGCCTGGACCAGATCGGCCATCTGCCGGACGGGCTTGCCGTTGACGGTCTCGACCGGCAGGAAGGCGAGATTCTCGTAGCCGATGTTCTCGGGGGTGGGCAGGGTGCGGGTGAGGATGATGATCTGCTCGCCGGGCTGGCGCGTCTCCCACTGCTCGCGTTCGAGCCGGGTCAGGCGGCGGGGTGCCTTGCTCTGCCAGTCGTCGCCCCAGATCGAGAAAATCTGCCCGGTGAGCTGCTGGAAGATGAAGCCGCCGACGATGGCGAAGCGGGGAGGGCGGTCGATCTCGTAGGGCGGCACGGGGAATTGCTCGACGGGCATGCGGTCGAGGGTCATGGTCAGCTCCACGTTCCCGCCGTCGCGGAAGACCAGGCAGGAAATCTTGTCGCCCACCTGCCGCCGGGTGCTGATGAGGTGGGAGAGGGCGATGGGGCCGTAGTCGGGGTCCTCGTACTGGCCGTGGCGGTCGATGGTGAACCGATCCAGGCGCACCAGCACGTCGCCCGCCTGCAATCCCGCCTTGGCGGCGGGTCCGCCGGGCAGCACCTGGGCGACATAGACCCCCGGATCGCCGCTCCCCATGCCGAGATAGCGGCGGAACTGGGGATCGCGGATGGTGGCGGTGAGGAACCCGGCCACGGGGAAGCCGCCGTAGCTCCCGTCCGCGAGGTCGTCGAGGAAATGGCGGATGACCGGGCTGGGGATGAGGATGGCGGTGCGGGCGGAGCTGTCGTAGCCGACCATCAGGCCGATCAGCCGGCCCCGGCGGAAGAAGGGGGTGATGCCGGTGTTCCCCAGCGCGAGATCGATGGAGACCCGGTAGACCAGGAAGCTGCCGCGCGCCCCCGGCGGCAGGCCCATCTCGGTGGCGACGACGGTGCCCTCGCTGGTGCGGGGGGTGCCGTTGGCCTCGAACTGCACCGTGCTCACCCGGTCGCCCCGCTTCGCCAGCCCGCCGACGCGGACGGGCTTGAGCGAGCGGGCGAAGTCCTCGTCCAGAGGCCGGATGAGACCGAGGTTGGCGGCGTAGTCGGCGCATTCCACGACGGCCTCGCAGCGGCTGCCGTCGCCGATCCGCTCGACCTCGACCAGAGTGGCGTTGGCGAGCAGCCCGCCCGGCACCAGGATGCGGTCCGGCGCGAGGACGACGCCGAGGCCGCCGACCAGCTCGGGCGCCTGTTTCTGCCAGGGCCGGATCGAGTCGTAGTTCTGGCGGGTGACGCGCACCCGCAGGATCGAGGGCTCCAGCGGGCCACCCGCCGGAACGGCGGCGGCCATCAGGAAAAGGACGAGGACCAGGGGGGCGGAAACCTTCATGGGACGACTCCCTCGTGCGGCGCGCGGCCGATGTTCTTGTCCTGCTCGATGCCGTACTGCCGGGCGATGCGGTCGCGGGCGGCGGCCACCCGGTCGGCCTCGAGCACCAGCGGCAGCAGCCCGCCCTGGAAGGTGATCACGTAGCGTTCGGCCGGGGCCGAAAACGCGGCGTCCAGCTCGGCCAGGGTGCCGATGCGCTGGCCGTTCACGCTGTCCACCACGCTCATCTGGAACTCGTTCATGTGGGTGTTGATCGGGTCGGCGAGAATGTTGCTGAGGACGAGAATCTCGGGCCGCTCGACGTAGACCTCGTCGCTGATGAAGAACTCGTAGGCGTCCAGCACCGCCGGGTCGGTGACCTGGTAGGCGCGCATCAGATCGTGGTTCACAGGCTGGAAAACCAGCCCGGCGAAGACCAGGTAGCGGGGTGGCCTGTCGTGCTGGCGCGCGCGGTAGTGGTAGAACCAGGCCCCCTTGAGGGTGACCTCGACCGTGAGTTTCCGGCCGCCGCGGAGCACGCCGAACACGACCTTGTCGCCCACGAATTTGCGCTCGACCACCTCGAACATGAGAATGCGCTCGCCGTCGAGATCGATCTGCCCGTCGCTCAGAATCGGATGGCCGTCGATGCTCAGCAGCACGTCGCCGCGTTCGAGCAGGCCGTCGCACGAGCCCTGGGGCTGGACACTGGTGACCAACTGGCCCTCGTTGCCGTCCGGCGCGAGGCCGTAATGGGCGCGGGCGGGACGGTTGAGCAGGTTGAAGGTGCCGATGGCCAGCTCGGGATAGCCGTCGTAGCGCCCGTCGGCGATGTCGCCCAGGAACCGTTCGATGACGGGGGTGGGGATCATGTAGCCCGTGTTCTGGGCCAGGGCGCCGGGGATGCCCTGGAAGGCGACGCCCACCACCCTGCCGTCCTGCATGACGGGACCGCCGCTGTTGCCCGGATTGATGGCGGCGTCGGTCTGGATGGTCAGATGGGCGTCCAGCCCCGAATGGGCGTAGGTCTGGAATTCGATGCGGCTGACGATGCCGCGGGTCACCGAGGCCCGGTTGCCGCCGACCGGATAGCCCACCGTGACCACGGCCGAGTCCAGCCGGGGAACGCCTCCCAAGGGCAGGGGCGCCAGACCGGCGAAGAAACTCTCGTCCTCGACCTCGAGAACCGCCAGGTCGCAGTCGTGGGCGACGAAGGCGACTGTGGCGGGGACAAGGTTCGGGCTGTCGGGCCGCTGCAAGCCCAGAAAGCGGGCGTTGCTGACCACGTGGGCGTTGGTCATGACCCGTTTGCCGTCGATCACGAAGCCGCTGCCGGTGCCGCGCCCGATCCGGCCCGCGTTCCAGGGCACGGTGAGGTCGGGCTGCATGGTGGTGGCCTGGATGCGGATGACGCTGCGCATGGCCTGTTCGAGGCTCATCGCCTCCTCCGCCCGGAGCGGAAGAGCCAGGAACCAGACGGCCAGAACGGCACCGAGGCGGTGCCGGGAGAGCAGAGCGAGTTGCGGCATGGCGGAATTCCCGTTGCTGGTGGGAGCGAAAATGCTAATGTAGGCCCCTCGGACCGCCCGGCAAGGCGGGCGCGCCGGCCAGATGCATCTTCGCGGGCGGGGCCGTCGGCGAAATCGGGGCTATGTTGCGACCTGCGCAACCGCGCGTTTCCGCAATCAGCGAAGGATGCCGCCATGACCGCCACGCCTGTCTCCCGCCGCCCCCTCGGGCGGACCGATCTCGCCGTCTCCCCCGTCGCCATGGGCTGCTGGGCCATCGTCGGCGACGCCACCTGGGGCGCCCAGGACGAAAGCGACGCCATCGCCGCCATCCATGCCGCCATCGACTGCGGGGTCAATTTCCTCGACACCGCCGAAGGCTACGGCGCGGGCTACTCCGAACAGATTCTCGCCAAGGCCCTCAAGGGTCGCCGCGACCAGGTCGTCATCGGCTCGAAGGTCAGCCCGAACCACGCGGGCACCTTCGCCGACCTGGCCAAAGCCTGCGAGGACAGCCTGAAGAATCTGGCGACCGACTACATCGACCTCTACCATCTGCACTGGCCGAACCGCAGCGTGCCCGTCGGCCAGATTCTGGCCGATTTCGGCAAGCTCCGCGAGCAGGGCAAAATCCGCGCCTTCGCCGTCTCGAATTTCGGCAAGGGCGATCTGGCCGAGCTGCTCGAACACGGGCGCTGCGAAGTGAACCAACTCCCCTACAGCCTGCTCTGGCGGGTGGCCGAGCAGGAAATCGTGCCCCTCTGCCGGGCCAACGACATCTCGGTGACCTGCTACAGCCCGATCATGCAGGGTCTGCTCACCGGCAAGTTCCACAGCGCGGACGAGGTGCCCGAGGGCCGCGCCCGCACCCGCCTCTTCGCGAAAACCCGTCCCCAGGCCCGCCACGACGAGCCGGGGGCCGAGAGCGAAACCTTCGCCGCGCTGGCCGAAATCGGCCGCATCGCGGCGGACCTGGGCAAGCCCATGAGCCAGGTGGCCCTGGCCTGGCTCATCCACCAGCCCGGCGTGGCCTCCGTCCTGGTCGGCGCGCGCGACGCGGCCCAGATGGCCGAGAACGCCGCCGCCATGCACCTTTCCCTCGACCGCGAAACCCTGGCCCGCCTCGATGCGGCCACCGCGCCGCTCAAGGCCAAATTCGGCACCAATCCGGACATGTGGCAGTCCGGCGCGAACACCCGGTACCGCTGATGCTCCTCCCTCCCGGCGAACCCCCTCCCCCCGGCTTCCACTACGTCTGCACCCGCTGCGGCGCCTGCTGCCAGTGGGAGGGCTACGTCCGTCTGAGCGAGGAGGAGGTGGATGCCATCGCCGAGTTTCTGGGCATGACGGTCGAGCAGTTCGTCGCCCGCTACACCACCGTCACCGCCGACCGCCGCTCCCTCACCCTGATCGAGCGCGGCGACGGGGCCTGCATCATGCTGACCGGCGAAAACCGCTGCCGCATCAACCCGGTGAAACCCTACCAGTGCCAGGCCTTCCCGAACATCTGGAATTTCCCCGGCTGGCAGGAGGAGTGCCAGGCCAAACTGGCGCCGGACGACGAGGGTGAATAGCCGCCTGCCGCGCCGCAACGTATTGACAGCCTATTCGTCGCTTCTTACTCGCAACATGGCGCAGCAAGACGTATCCCTCGTCGCCCCGCCAAGCAAACCCCCGGCGCGCAGCGCCGGGACTGGAGTTTGGCACAAATCGGCAGGAGGGGCGCGAGGCTTTTGTGCCGGAGGCACTGCACAATCATAGCCTGGGGCAGTCGCCCCAGGTTTGGCACCGATACCCGTTTTTCGCCCTGAATGGGCGAGACAAAAAGGCATTTCCGTAGCATAACCGGTCGACGACCGAATTGTCCCGCCCCGTCAGGGCGGTAAATTCTATCCGTTTCCCTACCTGGGGTTCGGCACCCCAGGCTATGATTGTACTGTGCCTCCGGCACAAAGAAACGGCGGACTTCTGCCAAACTCCAGGCCCGGCGCGCAGCGCCGGGAGCACCCCGGCCAACCGCTCCAGACGAGTTCCGACCGGCTAGGCCCAGTCGCTCTCGCGAATCTCGGTCCGCCGGATTTTGCCGCTGATCGTCTTGGGGAGGGACTCGACGAAGGTCACGACGCGGGGATACTTGTAGGGGGCGGTGATGGTCTTGACGTGCTGCTGAAGCTCGTGCATCAGGCGGGTGCTGGGCCGGTAGCCGGGGGCCAGCACGATGCTCGCCTTGACGATCTGGTGCCGCTCGGGATCGGGCACGCCGGTGACCGCGCATTCGAGGACGGCGGGGTGCTGCATGAGCGCGCTCTCCACCTCGAAGGGGCCGATCCGGTAGCCCGAACTCTTGATCACGTCGTCCACCCGGCCGACAAACCACAGGTAGCCGTCCCGGTCCATGCAGGCGATGTCGCCGGTATGGTACCAGCCATCGTGCCAGACGCTGGCGGTCAGTTCCTCGTCGCGGTGGTAGCCGCCGAAGATGCCCGGCGGCAGCGCCTCCGCCGTGCGCAGGACGATCTCGCCTTCCTCGCCGGGACCGAGCAGCCGGGCGCTGGCCGGGTCCATCAGGGCCAGATCGTAGCCGGGCGAGGGGCGCCCCATCGAGCCGGGCTTCGGCTCCAGCCAGGGCCAGGTGGCGACGGCGACGACCGACTCGGTCTGGCCGTAGCCCTCCATCAGCCGCAGGCCGGTCTGGTCGAGCCACTGCTTGTAGACTTCGCCGTTCAGGGGCTCGCCCGCCGTCACGGTGTAGGCCAGGCGCCCGAAATCGTACCGGGACAGGTCCTCCTTCACCAGAAAGCGGAACACGGTGGGCGGCGCGCAGAAGGTGGTCACCCCGTGCCGGGTGGCCTTGGCGAGCACGTTGCGGGCGATGAAGCGCTCGTAGTCGTAGACGAAGACCGCGCTGCCCGCCAGCCACTGACCGTAGATTTTGCCCCACACCGCCTTGGCCCAGCCGGTGTCGGCCACCGTGTAGTGCAGCCCGTCGTCCTGGACGTTCTGCCAGTACTTGGCGGTGAGAATGTGGGCGAGGGGATAGGCATAGTCGTGCTTCACCATCTTGGGGAAGCCGGTGGTGCCGCTGGTGAAGTAGAGCAGGCTGGTGTCGCGGTTCTCCGCCATCTGCCCGGGCGGGGGGGGGGCAAAGTCGGCCGGCGCGGCGGCGACCGCCTGCTCGAAACCGGTCCAGCCTTCCCGTTCGCCGCCCACCACGATGCGGGTGCGGTGGACCGGACAGGCGGCGTGGGCCTCGTCCAGCGCGTCCATCAGCACCGGGTCCGCCGCCGTCACCGTCACCTCGATGTCCGCCCGCTCGATCCGGTAGACCAGGTCCTTGGCGGTCAGCATGTGGGTCGCGGGAATGGCCACCGCCCCCAGCTTGTGCAGAGCCAGCAGGAAGAACCAGAACTCGTAGCGGCCCTTGAGGATGAGCATGACCGGCGTGCCCCGGCCAACCCCGCAGGCGCGCAGCACGTTGGCTGTCCGGTCGCTCCACTCCTTCATCTCGCCGAAGCTGAAATCCCGCTCGTCGTCCGCGTCGTCGCACCACACCAGCGCCCGCTTGTCCGGGCACAGCCGGGCATACTCGTCCACCACGTCGTAGGCGAAATTGAAGCGGGCGGGCACGCGGATGCGGCAATGCTCGCGGAAATCCTCGTAGGACCGGTAGTCGACGCGGTCCAGATAGCGGTCCAGAAGATGCATCGGTACACACTCCGGTTCGGGCCGTCCGGACAATCCGGGCGACGCATTACAATAGGTTGGCCCGGCACCGTGTCGAACCGTTTGCCGCCGGAAGCGAAACAAGCCGTTTCCCGTAGCGGAAACCGGGCCTTCCGGCTTGCCCCGGCGGTTTTCCGGTCTATACTTGCGGCGAGTGCGAGAATGTCCCTGCCGTTCCGGAAGGATGGTTCCAACGCGGCCATGCTGCGGCGGAAGGGCGATCACGCAAGTTCCTTGAATCGGAATATCCGGCTGGAATCCGTGTCTCCCCCGCGCTATTGCGGGCGACGCCTTCCGCCGTGCCGGAGAGGCCGAAGTCAAACCAGAAAGGACGAAGCCATGAAGAAGTTCCTGATGCTCCTCGCCGTCGCCTCCCTGCTGTCCGTCTCCTACGGCTGCAAGAAGGAAGAAACCGCCGGCGACAAGCTTGACAAGCTCACCAAGACTGCCGAGAAGGCCGCCGACGATGTGAAGAAGGCGGCGGAAGACGCCGCGAAGTAAGTTTCTCCCCGCGACGCGAACGCCGCCCGGTCCGCCGGGCGGCGTTTTTCGTTTCCGGACTGCGGCAGCCGGCCGTGGTTTC
Organism: Victivallales bacterium Lenti_02; assembly: GCA_001603055.1. Classification (GTDB taxonomy): domain Bacteria; phylum Verrucomicrobiota; class Lentisphaeria; order Oligosphaerales; family Lenti-02; genus Lenti-02. The sequence continues at coordinate 8,111 of LVAZ01000151.1, read as the reverse complement.
CCGGCCCGTCCGGGGCGGCCGACAGCCCGTAGGGGCGGGGCTTGCCCCCGCCCGGCCCCCCGGCCAACCCAGACGGGTCGCCTGCCTTTGCCTTCCTCCTCCGGTTCGCGTTTTGGCCGGGGAGATGAACCGTCCGGCGCCAGACGCGAAAAACCCGGCCGCAGGGCCGGGTTGGAAGGGAGTGGCGGGAGCGACGAGACTTGAACTCGCGACCTCCGACGTGACAGGCCGGCGCTCTAACCAATTGAGCTACGCCCCCGCATCATCCGGAACGTCCCGCAGGCGGGACGGCTGAAACTGGAACCCTGGCGGGAGCGACGAGACTTGAACTCGCGACCTCCGACGTGACAGGCCGGCGCTCTAACCAATTGAGCTACGCCCCCGCTTGGGTGGGTTGCCAATGACGGCAGGTCCATACTATCGGCCTGTATTTGCGCGTTTCAAGCGCCCCGGCACGCTTTTCGCGCTTGCACCGGGCAGGACGGGGCACGAAAGTGAGCCACCCGCCCGCAACCGGCGGCAGCAAGGAGCCTTCCATGGCGGACAAGGAGTTCGGCGGCGCGGCGAAGGTCGGAAAAAGCATCCTGCACGGTCCCGAGTGCCGTCTGCGCGACGCCTTCGTGGACCGCATCCCGGCCTGGTGCGAAACCTACCACCTGACCATGCTGACCCTCCCCTGGTCGCTGCTGGTGGTCCTGGCCGGCTGGCTGGCCCGCCACCACGCCAATCCCCACTGGCTCTGGCTGGTCTCGCTCCTGGTCGTCCTCCAGTACCTCACCGACCTCTTCGACGGGGCCGTCGGGCGCAGGCGCGACACCGGCCTGGTGAAGTGGGGCTTCTTCATGGACCATTTCCTCGACTTCGTCTTCCAGTGCAGCCTGCTCACCGCCTACTATCTGGTGGCCCCCGGGGGCCACGGTTTCTGGTTCATGCTCCTCGTCGGTCTCACCGGCGGCCACATGGTCCACTCCTTCCTCTGCTTCGCCGCCACCAACGAGTTCCAAATCTATTTCTGGGGCTTCGGCCCCACCGAGGCCCGCATCGGCTTCATCGCCATCAACACCTTCATCATCTATACCTGGCCCCGCTATTACGAGTGGACTCTCCCGCTCCTCGCCGCCCTCGCCGCCGCCGCCCTCGCCGTCCTCGTCTTCCGCACCCACCGGCGGCTCTGGGCCCTCGACATGGCCGAAAAGGCCCGGCGCCAAAACACGCCGCCGTGAACCCCGGGCACGATGGAGCCGGGTGCCCGGACGGGAGTCTGCACCCCGGGCGGTTGAAATATATAACATGCCGGTATAGTTTCCTTCTGTCGATTGCGCCCTCGCCGGATTGGCGTTGCAGGCGATGGGGCGTGTCGCCGGTTTTTCCCTCCTTCGTCACGACGGCCCCGTCACATGTCCGAACGCAAAAAGGATGCCCGCATGAGAATCAACCGCCGCCCCTTCACCCTGATCGAGTTGCTCGTGGTGATCGCGATCATCGCCATTCTGGCCTCGATGCTGCTGCCCGCCCTGCAGCAGGCCCGCGCCAAGGCCCGGACCATCAAATGCGCCGGCAACATGAAGCAGCTCGGGCTCGCCCTCTTCATGTACGCCGACGACAACAAGGAAATGTACCACATGCACCGCGGCGACTCGCCGGGTCCCTACACCTGGTACTGGCAGGACAAGCTGCTCGCCTATGTGGGCAGCAGCGAGGAAGTCTTCACCTGCCCCTCGAACACCCGCGGTCTGACCCGGGTCGCCACCGGAGCGGCGGGCACCCACTACGGCTGGAACTGGCGGCAACTGGGATCGGACACCTGGAGCCGTTCGGTCGGCCAGGTCACCAGGCCCTCCGCCACCATCGCCTACGGCGACAGCAATAGCTGGGTCATTTCCTGGTACGAATTCGCCTACCATCCCGAGGACATCCACAGCGATGGCGCCAACCTGACCTTTGCCGACGGCCATGTGGAGTGGATGCGCCGCACCGCCATCTACACCGGCACGGACACCGTCAACGGCGACAGCGCCACCTCCACCCAGGGGACTACTCACTTTTCCGTGGGTCGATGTTCGGGATGTCCCTGCCCAACCTGCCGCCCTGCCGGTCGGCAGAGCCGCTCCTCCTGCTCAAGGAGGCCCCCGGAACGGCTTCGCCTTCCTGGGTGAGGGGCCTCCTCGAACAGGACTCACGGCGGGGATGCCAAACACGAAACCACGGAAAACTCAGTAGTTCCCCACCCAGCAGGCCCAGTGGTACGTCTACAACAAGTAGACATCCCAACCAGTCTTTCCCCGCATCCCCGAACGGCTCCGCCTTCGGGGATGCGGCTTTTTGCGTCCGGCTGTGGAAATTGCCGACGCCGATGCGTATGTTTATTTCGACCCGAATTTGTGTTCCGAACGCATGGAAATCCGCATGGCGAAACACGGCAGGCGCCAGCCCGCAAGGACGCCGACCACCATGGCCCAGTCCCGCAATCGATTCACCCTGATCGAGCTGCTCGTGGTCATCGCCATCATCGCGATCCTGGCCTCGCTGCTGCTGCCCGCCCTCCAGATGGCCCGCGCCAAGGCCCGCGCCGTGAAATGCACCGGCAACATGAAGCAGCTCGGCCTCGCCTTCTTCCTATACGCCGACCAGAACGGCGAGCGAACCCACGTCTTCCGCAACGAGGCGAACACCAAGCGCTGGCCCGATTTTCTGCTCGCCCATGTGGGCAACAGCAAAGAGGTCTTCCTGTGCGACTCCCAGACCTGGACCCCGGAGGCCGCCGAGGGCGACCTGGCCAACAACGTGGGCACCCACTACGGCTGGAACTGGCGCGGCATCAGCGCGGGAGCCTGGAACACCACCCGCACCCTGGGCCAATTCACCCAGCCCGCCAACACCATCGCCTACAGCGACGGCCACAACCGCTATCTCAACGACTGGTACGACATCAACTATCGTCCGGCGGCGATCCACAACGAGGGCAGCAACCTGACCTTCGTCGACGGCCATGTCGAATGGCGGCGGCAGACGGCGATCTGGGTCTACGACCTGTCCATCACCACCCTTCCCCACGCCAAACCCTGGCAGTACAACCAGTAGCGGCAGCCGTTCCCTCCGCGCGTCCCCGGATGGCATCGCCTCCGGGAACGCGCGTTCCGGGGAAAACGCGGGGCGGCCCCAGCCAACCGGAAGATTCATCGACCTGTGAAGCAAGGCTGGGCTTGGGTTCGGGCTGCGGCTGATCGAGTCGGCGGGCGCGGGTTCTCCCCGCAGGCGTGCCGCCGGAGTCCCGCCTTCAGGCGGAAGCCCTCCCCGGCGCTTCAGCGGCGGGAGGAAAGTGCGGCACGTTCCGAACCGCCGACGGGGCTGGCCGCATGCCTTGTCCGCGGCGGTTGGCCCCGGGCCAGGCAGTCCGGAACTCGCGTTGCAGGGCATTCTCTCCGACCGCGCCGGCCCCCGTGCCAATCCTTCGCGTGGAGCGGTCGCGTCTCGCACCACCCATCCCGCGCCATGCCCACCTTGCGGGTTGGCCGGGGCGTTCCTGCTGCCCGCCCTCCAGCAGGCGCGGGCCAAGGCGCGGCAGATCAAATGCACCGGCAATCGGAAGCAGACCGGCATGGCCCTGTTCATGCACGGCTCCCCGCGTCCCCGTCGGCGACCACTTGAAACCGCCGCCGGGGACGCTTCTTTTTACCGGTACGCATTCACCCATGCCCGACGGAGCGAACGCATGTGCCCGGACCACCACCTGAGCAGAATCTGCCGCCACTTCGACCGTTTTCTGGAGGTCGGCCTGGACGTCTACGGGCCGGTTTGCACGCCCATGTGGCTGGCCTCCGTGGACATCCTCCGGGGCGGTCTGCCCGAGTCGCCAGACCCCCGGGAACCGCGGGTCTACCGCCTGATCCACGCGCCGCGGGGCAGCACGCTCTATTGGGACCTGCCTTTGCTCGTCTGCGCCCACCACTTGGCCGGCCTCGACGGCCGTTCCGTCTACCGGGCTGCCGCCGACGCCTATGTCGCCGCCTTTCTCGAACGCTGCGTCTCCCCGGCCAACGGGCTGTTCCTCTGGGGCAACCACATCTACTACGATGTGACCACGGACGAAAACGTGCAATTTTCGGGCGGCCCCCACGAAATCCGCCCCCTGCCGCCTGCCTGGGACCTGCTGCGCGAGGCGGACCCGGCGCGAACGGAACGGGCCGTCGCCGCCATCGGCACGCAGCATGTGCATAATCCCGCGACCGGCGAGTTCTGCCGCCACGGCACCGTGGAATCGCCCCATCCGCCGCCGGTCCGGCGCGAGGGCATCCATCCCTTCCTGGAAGCGGGGGGCGTCATCGTCGAGTCCCTCGGCTGGCTGAGCCGCGCCAGCGGCGACCGCGCCCCGGCCGAACTCGCCCGCCGGGTGGCCGAATACAGCTTCGCCCAGCGCGACCCCGGCACGGGGCTGCTGCGCAATCAGCCGGTCAAACGCCGCTGGGACTACCACGCCGTCACCACCGAGGTTGGGTTCTGGAGCGGCTGCCTGGTCCGCGCCTATCGCCACACGGGGGAAACGGTCTTCCTGGACCTTGCCGCGCGGGCCGCGCGAGCCTATCTGGAGTTTGGCTGGGACGAGGCGGCGGGACAGTTCCGCGGCATGCTGGACGTGGCCAGCGGCACCCCGGTCGCCGAGCGTAGCACGCCCTACCAGCCCGGCCCCCACGCCGATGTCTGGGAACCGCTGTTCCCGACCCACGACTATCCCATGCCCTTCGCGGAAGCCTGTCTCGATCTCTGGGAACTCACCGGCGACGAGGTTTTCGCCATCGGTGCCCGGCGCTGGCTCGAGCATCTGCGCCGCAGTCTCCCCGCCCGCCAGGGCCGGGGTGCCTACGCCGAACACTACGGGCGCTGTCTCCATTTCCTCCTTCGCGCCGCGAAAACCGAACTTGGCCAGGACGCCGCCAGTCTGGCCGACCGCATCGCGCGGGAGGCCCTCGACCACCTCTGGTGCGAGGAGGCTGGCATGTTCCGCAGCCATCCGGGCGAGGACCGGGCCGACGCCGTCGACGGGCTCGGTATCCTCTTCCTCGCCCTGCTCGAACACGAAACCGGCATCTCGCCCGATCTCAAGGGCTTCGCGTTCTGATTCCAGGCCGGGTCACTCCCGGACGGGAGGCTGGTTGAGGACGAGCCAGTACATGCCGAGCTGACGGATTGCCTCGCTGAACTGCCCGAAATCCACCGGCTTGCAGATGTAGCTGTTGGCGCCCAGCATATAGCCATCGACGATGTCGCGCTCCTCGTTCGAGGAGGTGAGAATCACCACCGGCAGGAAACGGGTGCGGACGCTGGCGCGGATTTCGCGCAGCACCTCGAGCCCGTCCACGCGGGGCAGCTTGAGGTCCAGCAGGACCACGGCGGGCAACCGCCGCAGGGTTTCCCCCTCCTTGCCGAAGAGGTATTCGAGCGCCTCGACCCCGTCATGGGCCACCACCAGCTCGTTGGCGATCTGGTGCCGGGCCAGGGCGCGGCGGGTCAGCTCGATGTCGTGGGGATTGTCCTCGACCAGCAGAATATCCTTGGCTTCGGCTACATCCATGGCCGCGTCCTCCTCAAGTGGATGGTCGGAATGGAGGTCATGGCTATGCCTCCTCGCCGTCCGGATCGAGGCCGGCTCCGCGCAGCAGGTCGCGCAGCCGCCGGTTCTCCCGCTTCAACTCGGACATGCGGATTTCGCGCCCGGCCATGGCCTTGACCATGACGCGCAGCTCGCGGACCTTCGAGTTCAGCTCGCCCTCGAGATGCTCGCCCCGCTCGGCCAGATCGGTTTCCTGCTGCCGCCGTTCCGAGAAGTCGCAGATGAAACCCTCGAGCAAAGGCTCGCCATCCGGGGCGTCCGGCACGCGGACCCCGCGCTCCCAGACCCACTTCACCCGGCCCTCGCGGGTGATGATGCGGTACTCGATCTCGAAATGACGGCCCTGCGCCAGACTTTCCTGGACCTGGTCCCATACCCGTTTCTGGTCCTCGGGATGGATCAGATCGGTATAGGTGGGGGGGACACTGCCCAGCAATTCGGCGGCGGCGTAGCCGGTGAGCGGCTGGCACCCCTCGCTGATGAAAAGCATGGCCCAGTCCCGCCGGCAGCGGCAACGATAGGCCATGCCCGGCAGATTCGCGAGCAGGGTGTCGAGGCGGAGTTCCTGAATCTGTTCCATTCCCGGATAACCCTCCCGGACGGGAACCGGGGCCGGGCAGGCGCTCCCCGGCCATCGTTTCCACGCCCGTCTCTACATTATCCGCATTTCGCCGCCGTGCAACAACTTCCGCTAGGGAGTGCCAAGCGCGACCGCGAGCGCCGCGTCGGCAGGGATGAAACCGGGGGCGAAGGCCTTGAACTGGAGGCTGACCAGATGCAGGCGGGCCTCGGCCCGGCTGGGCGACGGCAAATAGCGCAGGCCGGCGCCGTCCCGCTCCCCGGGGGGACAGTCGACGCGGAAGACGCCGGGCGCGGTTTCCACCAGGTCCACGTACTCGGTAAGCGTTTCGGAGCGCCCGTCCACCACGCGGCGGGTGCGGGCGCGGAGCTGGCCGCCGGGGACCGGCCGGCCGTTGGCGTCGGTCAACCGCACCTCGGCCCGGACGGGCTGGCCGTCGGGCACGAGGGTGGTTTCGGGAACCAGGTCCGCGAAGAGGCGGGGCCGGGCCTCCCGTTCGGGCTGGCCGAAGCGGCAGGCGTTGACCACGAAGAAGCTGACCCGTTCGAGCCCGCAGGCGGTGTCGCGGTCGTACAGGGGGTGAGTCTCTCCCGAGCGGGTGACGCGGCCGTGGATTTCGGCCAGGGTGCCGATGGGGCAGCCGAGAAGGAAGACCATGGCGGGACCGCGCGCCCAGGCCACGGCGACCGGCGCACCCCCGGCCGTGGTGGCCAGAGCCCGGGTGCCGGGGGCGTTGATTTCATGCATGGCGAGGGCGGGGGAATCCGCCAGCCGGGGCTGGAAGCGCCGGATCACATCCATATCGGCGCCGCCGAGCTGGGGAATGGCGACGGGCTGGCGGAGCTGGGGAATGACCGCGAAGGTTTCGCCCATGGCATGGGCGGCCCCGACGGTGGCGGGATAGGCCGTCTGCAACCGGGGGTTGGCCTGCCAGCAGGGCAGACTGACGACGAAGTGGACGCCCTGCATCTGGAGGGTATCGAGCAATTGCCACTCCCCGGCGGTCAGTTCGCGGGTGGTGTCCAGGATGACGGCGGAGAGCCGTTCCCAGGCGGGGCGCCGCCCGCCCCCGGCGTCGAGGAACTCCGCCGGATCGAGTTCCGTGCGGGTGTCGTCGCCCGAGAAGGCATAGCCCCGCGCGGCGAATTCGAGGACATAACTCTCGTAGACCCGGCGCAGGCCCGGATCGACCAGGGAAACGATCCGGCTCATGGCCCCTTCGGCCTCGTTCAGCTCGACCAGGGCGGTGGCGGCGTCAAGCAGACGCTGTTCGCCGCGCGCGTAGGCCTCGGCGCTGGCGGCGCTGAGATGGACGAGCAGCCGGCCGGGATCGCCGGGGAAGAGCTGGTGGCGGATGAGCGGTTCGGCCGGCTCGGGCAGGGCGGTTTCGAGGTCCGCCAGCGCCTGGCCGGGGGCGGGGTCGTCGGGATGGAGCAGGACCAGCCAGTGGCCGCCCGCCTCGGCCCAGGCGTCGCTCTCCAGGGAGACTAGCCGGGCGCGTTTGCGCAGTTGGACCAGAGCCTTGCCCAGTTCCGCCGCCGCCTCGCGGTTCCGCGCGCCGTGCAGAATCGTCACGTCGCCGGGCATGTTGGCGATCAGGTAGAGCGGCCCGTGGAAGGCCTGCATCGCGCGGTAGGTGGTGTTGCGCTCGGCCTCGCCGGGGCCGACCAGGGGGACATGGTCCGCGGTGCGCCCGCCGCCGAAGGGCTGGTGGCGCGGGCGGTTCCTCCAGGCCTCCTCGCGGGTCTGGTTGGTGAGGTCCTCGAAGGGGGCGATGACCCAGTTGAGGGTGAATTCGGAGGAGCCGACGATGCCGGGGGTCTGGATCATGGACCGCCAGTAGCCTTCGAGATGGTAGGCGGCGCCGCGCGGGGTGACCCCGCCGATGCCGGTGCTGGCCCAGGAGTACTTCGGCCCCATCCA
>LVAZ01000150.1 GCA_001603055.1 Victivallales bacterium Lenti_02 | reverse complement strand
TCCCGGCATGGGGCTGGACGCGGAAGAAGCCAGTGGCGGTGAACTGGGGGCCGCCGGTCCAGCCGCCGTAGGCGTTCCAGTCCCCCGGCCCCGGCTGGCCGGCCAGCTCGGCGGCCTCGGCGTCGCGCCGGGCATGCAGGTCGGCGAGGGAATGGGTCTTGCCGGGCCAGTCCTTGTGGATGTACTGGCCGAAGGTGTCGATGAAGGGCAGGAAGGTCTCCCGGGTCCATTCGGCCCCGGCGGCGGCGGGGGGCTGGTAGGTGCCGGTCAGACGGATGTTGTCCACCCGGAACTGATGCTCGGCGGTGGGTTTGGCGACGAAGACCAGCAGGGCGGTGATGTTGGCCGGGTCGATGGTGCGGGGGCCGTCGGGGGCGCCGAAGGGATTGCCCCGCATGCCGATGAACTCGATGGGCGGCTGCACGGGCCGCCGCCGGGTGAGTTCCTGGCGCAGGGTGCCGGATTCGCCGGGCTTCAGGTCAAGCCGCCCGGTGAGGCAGTTCTTCACCCCGTCCGCGCCGGGATTGTCCACCCGCAGGCATACCTGCATGGCCTGGTCGCCCAGATTGGCCACGTCCATCTCGATGAAGGCGAAGGCGGCGCCGTCCCATTTGCCGTCCGGCGGCAGCAGGGTCAGGCCGGGCCAGTCCTCGCGGGTGGTGCTGGCGATGCGCAGCGCCCGCCCCCCGCCCACGCTCTCGTAAGTGGCCCGCACCGACCGCTGGGCGATGGTGTCCAGCGCCGGCCCCTGCTCGAAGTCGAAGAGAACCAGACTGTCCTGCGCCCACAGGGCGACGGGGAGAAGCGCGCAGAGAACGATGGCTTTCATGGAAACTCCTGCGTTGGACGTAGCGTGCCGACAAGATACTCCAAGGAGGAACGCAAATCAGCCCGGAACCCCGGTTTCCCCGCAAAAACCCGGTGGACGCAGTGGCCGGTTGCCGGTTGCCGGTTGCCGGTTGCCGGTTGCCGGTTGCCGGTGCGGCGGGGATTAGGCTCGTCCATCTGGTCCATCCCGTCCATTCCGTCCATTTTTGCCACCTATACACGAAAAACGGGAGTTGTATTCCCGAAAATACAGTTTAGTTTGCCGGTATGAATCCATCTTCCTCCCATCTTTGCCATTATCACACCCGCTTGGCTGAAGGTCGGTTGCGGGAGCTTTGGTCTCACTTTCCCGTGGTTGCCGTTCTTGGTGCTCGCCAAGTGGGGAAGACGACGTTGATTCAGCATGTGCTGGGTCCGGAAATAAAGACGATTGTGTTCGATCCGACCCAGGATGTGGGCGGTGCCCGGGAGGATCCCGAACTGTTCCTGCAGAACCATCCTCCCCCCCTGTTTCTCGATGAAATCCAATACGCGCCCGAATTGACCGCCGCCATCAAGCGGTGGGTGGATGCTCGGCCGCAGGCCGGCCAGTATGTGATCAGCGGCTCCCAGAATCTCATGGTCCTTGGCGGTCTTGCGGAATCTCTGGCCGGTCGGGTGGCCATCCTCGATCTACCGCCCATGGCCGGTGCGGAGCTTCACCATCGAGCCGCCGACGATCTGCTGGCACGCTGGGTTCGCGGCCAGGAACCCGGGGGGGAAGCGCCCTTTCCCCCCCCGGCATGGCCGCCGGCCCTATGGCGTGGTGGCTATCCGGGACTCATCGCCCTGCCGGACAATCTGGTGCAAACCGCGCTGGAAAGCTATGTGCGAACCTATATAGAGCGGGATGTCCGCACCCTGGCGGCGGTGGGGGACCTCCAGTTGTTCGGGCGTTTCTTCGGCCTGCTCGCGGCATACACCGCCTGCGAAGTGAATGCCAGCCAGCTCGGCCGCGATTTGGGCATCGACCGCAAAACGGCAATCCGCTGGCTGAGCGTTGCGGAAGCCATGTACCAATGGCTGGAGGTGCCTGCCTTCACCCGCAACCCGGTCAAACGGATCTCGGGAAAAAACAAGGGGTATCTGACCGACACTGGCCTGGTTTGCTTCCACCAGCGAATTCCGGACCCGGATCAAATCCCCCGCCATCCGCTCTATGGGCGATTGGTCGAGACCTGGGTGGTCATGGAAATCGTCAAACGCAGCCAGGTGTGGCCCACCCGGCCCGCTTTGTGGCACTACCGGAGCCACGGTGGTGCCGAGGTGGACCTGATCCTGGAATGGGGCGGCCGTCTGTTTCCAGTGGAGATCAAGGCGAAAAGCCACCCCGCCCGCGCCGACGGGCGCGGCATCACGGCCTTCCGCAACGCCCACCCGGAACTGGACATTGCCCCCGGTTTGATCGTCTGCGCCGTGGCGGAACCGCAGCGTTTGGCACCCGACCTTTTCGCCGTTCCCTGGTGGATGCTGTAGCCGTTCTCGTCTCCCGATTGGCAACTGAAAAATAAACACGAAAAACGGGAGTCGCGTCCCCGGAAATGCCGATTCCGGGCGGTTCGTTGACGGGAGCGCTCCCGGCGGGTACGTTGGCTGGGCTCCATCAGCGAGGACCGTGCGATGAATGCTTTGTTGCTGACCGACATTCAGAACGACTTCTGCCCCGGCGGGGCGCTGGCGGTGGCGGAGGGCGACCGGGTGGTGGCCCCGGCCAACCGTCTGGCCGCCGTGTGGGAGCTGGTCGTGGCCACCCAGGACTGGCATCCCGCCAATCACGGCAGTTTCGCCGCCAACCATCCCGGCCATCGGCCCGGCGAGATCGTCGATTTGGACGGGATCGACCAGATTCTCTGGCCGGTCCACTGCGTGCAGGACAGTCCCGGCGCCGCTTTCCATCCCGGCCTGGATCTGGGCCCGGTGGCGGCGGTCTTCCACAAGGGGACGGACCCGCTGGTGGACAGCTACAGCGCGTTTTTCGACAACGGGCACCGTCGCGCCACCGGCCTCGGGGACTATCTCCGGGATCGGCGCGTCCGGAAGCTGGCCATCTGCGGGCTGGCCACGGACTACTGCGTGAAATACACCGCCCTGGACGCCCTCGCCCTCGGTTTCGCCGTGACGCTGGTCACCGACGCCTGCCGGGGGGTGGACCTCCGGCCGGAGGACTCGGCCCAAGCCCTGGCCGAACTGGCGGCGAAAGGGGCGCGGCTGGCCACCAGCGCGGAACTGCTGGCCCGGCCATGAGCGAAACCTACCCCATGCAGCCCGTCGGGGTGGTCCGGTCCGCGTTCCGGGAGAAATTCGGCATTCCGCGCCAGCCGGGGCTGGTGCCCGCCGCCGAGGCCGTCATCGAGCTGCTGCCGCCCGCCAACCAGCCCGAGGCGGTGCGCGGGCTCGAGGGGTTCTCCCATCTCTGGGTGGTGTTTGTCTTCCATGCCTGCCCGGCGGGCGAGTGGCACGCCACCGTGCGCCCGCCGCGCCTCGGCGGCAACGAGCGGGTCGGCGTCTTCGCCTCGCGCTCCCCCTTCCGGCCCAACCGGATCGGCCTGTCCCTGGTGAAGCTCGAGGGGGTGGACATCCGTCCCGGCGGGGTGTCCCTGCGGGTTTCGGGGGCCGACCTGCTCGACGGCACGCCGGTGCTCGATCTCAAGCCCTATCTCCCCTATGTCGAGGCCCTGCCAGGGGCGCGCGGCGGCTTCGCGCCCGCCGCGCCCGAATCCCGTTTGGCGGTGCGGTTCTCCGCCGCGGCGGAGGCCGTTCTCGCCGCCCGGCCCGATTTGCCGCGCCTGCGCGAGCTGATCGGCCAGCTCCTCGCCCTCGATCCCCGCCCCGCCACCTGCCGCGAGGAGGACCGCCTCTTCGGTTTCCGCCTCCACGATGTCGACGTCCGCTGGCGCGTGGCCGGGGGCGAGGCCATCGTCGAGGAGCTTTGCACCGCGCAATGAAACGGGACGCATCGCGAAACCGGAGAAGCCAGCTATAGTACTCGGCTTGACCAAAAAGCAGGATTCCCGTGCAAGAACCGATCACACCCAATCCCGTGCCGATGGAAGACCGCATGCCGGGGGCGCCTCTGCAAACCCCCACGCTGGCGGTTTTCGGCGGTTCCTTCGACCCGGTCCATTACGGTCATCTGAAGCTGGCCCGCGCGATCATCGACCGCCGGCTGGCCGACGAGGTGCTGTTCGTCCCCGCCGGGCACCCCCCCCACAAATCCGAGGGGGCGCTGACGCCCGCCGAGGACCGGATGGAGATGCTCCGCCTGGCTCTGGCCGGCGAAACCGGCTTCGGCACCTCCGACATCGAGCTGAACCGGGCCGAGGGTTTCACCTACACCATCGACACCCTCACCATCCTCGCCCAGGTCTTCCCCGATCATGACCTGGTCTTTCTGCTCGGCATGGACAGCCTGCGCGACCTGCACAAATGGTACCGGGCGCCGGAACTGGTGGCCCACCACCGCCTGATGGTCTATCCCCGGCCCGGTGTGCGCCCCCCCGCCTACGTCGAGCTGACCCAGCGCTTCGGCGTCCGCAACGCCCACAAGCTGTTCGACTCGATCCTCGAGGACTTCCCGCTCTTCGACCTCTCCTCCAGCCGCATCCGCGAGGCGCTGGCGGCGAAACGCCGCATCGAGGGCCTTTGCCCCGAGGCCGTCGAGCGTTATATCTATAGCCACAGCCTCTATGGTGCCGTTCCCTCGGACTACTATTGACGGCACCCCATCAGCAGGAAAGACGGATGGATAACTACCTTGTGAATGTCGATTCCGAAGCCCTGGCCAAGCACTGCGTCGCGATCTGCGAGGAGCGCAAGGCCGAGAACGTGGTGCTGTTCGACGTGCGCGAAACCAGCGTGCTGGCCGACTACTATCTGCTCTGCACCGCCAACTCGATGCCCCACATCCGCGCCATCAGCGACCACCTCAAGATCGATATCCAGGGCGAATTCGGCCTGATGCCCCGCGCCCGGGAGGGCGACGCGGCGAGCGAATGGGTCATCATGGACTACGGCGTGGTGATCGTGCACATCCTCGAGGGCGACCGGCGGCGGTTCTACAACGTCGAGGAGCTCTGGAACCCCGAGCGCGTGATCTACCGCAGCGCGCCCCAGGACGTCGCCGCGTCCCAGCCCATCCGCGAGTTCTAGGCCCGCTCAGCCTTGCCGGACGAGCAGGGCGGCGAAGGCGCCGTCGTGCTCGGCCGTCGGCAGCAACTGGCGCTGTTCCGCCAGGGAGAATTCGGGATGGCCGGCGAGGAAGGCGGCGACGTTGTCCCCGTTTTCCTCCGGCTCGATGCTGCACGTGCTGTAGACCAGCCGTCCGCCGGGCCGGACCAGGGGCGCGGCCCCGGCCAGAATGCGGCCCTGCAGCGCGGCCAGCGCGGCCAGGTCCGTTTCCGAGAAGCGCCAGCGCACGTCGGGGTTCTTGCGGATGACGCCGGTGTTCGAGCAGGGCACATCGAGCAGGACGGCGGCGAAGCTCCCCGGCCGGAAGGGGGGGCGGGCGGCGTCGCCCGCCGCGAGCAGGCAGTTGCCCTGTCCCGCCAGATTGCGCACCAGAGGGCGGAGGCGGCGGAACGAACGGTCGAGGGCGACGAGACGGCCGGCCGGGCCGACGGCTTCGGCCAGGGCCAGGGCCTTGCCGCCGGGGGCCGCGCAGAGATCGGCGACGGTCTCGCCGGGCCGGGCCGCGACCAGGGAGCAGGCCAGCAGCGTGGCCGGGTCCTGGACGTAGAAGGCGCCCGCCTGCCAGGCCGCCGAGGCGAAGAGCGCCGCCGGATCATGGCAGAGCCGGAATTCCGCGCCGTTCCCCCAGGGCACGGTGAAGACGGGGCCGAGGAAGGGGCAGTCGCCCGCCGCCTGCCGCTGGCGCACATGCAGCACCGAGGGTTGAAGGAGCAGCGCCGCCAGCTCGTCGAGCTGCCGGGCGGAAAACTGCTTCCGCCAGCGCCGCCAGAGGCTTTCGGGCAGGCCCAGGCGCACATGGGGCGGAGCCTTTTCGAGGCTCTCGGCGAAGCGCTCCCGCGCGCCCGGCCCCGTCGTCCGCCGGAGCAGGGCGTTGACGAATCCCGCCTCGCGGGGGCTGAACTGCTGCTTCACCGCCTCGACGCAGAGGTTCACCGCCACCTCCGGCGAGAGCCCGTCGAGCCAGAGAATCTCCGCCAGCGCCCAGCAGAGATGGCGGCGCAGACGCGGCTTCACCCCCTTGTCGGCCAGTTGGCCGAGATACCATTCGAGCTGGTTCCGGCGGCGGCAGATTTCGAGCACCACGTTGCGGGTGGGCGCGGCCTCGTCGGCTTCGAGACGCAGGGGCTGCCCCTCGTCCAGCAGGCGCAGCAGGGCGACGGTCCGCTCCAGCGACTGCCGGGCCACCGAAGGGCCAATATGGGGCCGGGAAGAATCGTTGCCCTCAGGGGGCGGCTTGGTTTCCATTGCATGGTTCCGGGTGCTAGTGTATAGAGCGCTTCGGACCTAATCTACAGGCAAGCGCGCCAGCCGCGAATCCCCCGTCGGCGGGATGGCGTTGACAGATTGAAAAGGGACAGGAACATGGGACGCAAATGGGTTCGGTTGTTCGCCCGGGCAGTTCTGCCCGGGGTGTTGGCTCTGGTGGGCAGTGGCTGCGCCTTCTACGACGAGATGACCGACCAGCAGGACCTGCGCCGGGTTTCCGGCCCCGCCGGGACGACCGCCGCCGCGCCCGCCTACGTCCGCCAGGACGCGGGGGTAGACCAGGTCCGCCAGGAAACGGCGGCTCTGCGGGTCGAGATGAACGCCCTGCACGACAACCAGCGCCGCATGCTGACCCAGATCGCCGAGGTCCAGGAGGCCCTCGCCGCCCGCGACAAGCAGGTCGAGGAGCTGCGCGGCCTCGTCTCGGTGCTCGAATCCCAACTGAAAGTGTCGGACTCCGAATGGCAGGCCCGCATGGACAAGCTGCGCGAAACCATGAGCGTCGAGAACAAGCAGCGGCTCGACGCGATGGCCAACCGCATGGCCACGGAAATGGCCAACACCGTCCAGCAGGTGCAGCAGACCAGCCAGGGCGCGGCGGCCGGCGAGCATGTGGTCCGCCAGGGCGACGTGCTGACCGTCATCGCCGCCGCCTACGGCGTCTCCCTCCAGGACCTGATGCGCGCCAACAACTTGTCCAACGACCGCATCTACGTGGGCCAGCGGCTG
Organism: Victivallales bacterium Lenti_02; assembly: GCA_001603055.1. Taxonomy (GTDB): domain Bacteria; phylum Verrucomicrobiota; class Lentisphaeria; order Oligosphaerales; family Lenti-02; genus Lenti-02. The sequence continues at coordinate 5,862 of LVAZ01000150.1, read as the reverse complement.
AAGATTCCGGCCCCCCGCCGCTAGGTCGGCGGTTCCCCTCTCTCTTTCCCGTTCCCGACGGCCCGTCCCGTCCGGGATGACTCTGCCACCCCCGCCCGAGGTTTGTCCCATGACCAGCCAGGAAATGAAACAGGAAATCCTGCGTCTCCTGCGGCGCAATGCCCGGATTCCGGACCAGGAGATCGCCGACCGTCTCGGCGTCGAGGCCGCCGAGGTGCGCGCCGTGATCGCCCAGCTCGAGAAGGACCGCCAGGTGCTCGGCTATTCGGCCGTCATCGCCGACGGGGCCACCGGCGACGACGAGGTCAGCGCCATCATCGAGGTCGAGGTGCAGCCCGAGCGGGACGGCGGCTTCGACCGCATCGCCGAGAACCTCAGCCACTTCCCCGAAGTGCGCTCCGCCTATCTGGTTTCCGGGCGCTACGACCTGCGCCTGTCCGTGGTGGGCCGTTCCCTCCAGGAAGTGGCCCATTTCGTGGCGAGCAAGCTCGCCTCCCAGCCCGGCGTCCGTGCCACCGCAACCCATTTCATGCTCAAAACCTACAAGGAAGCGGGCATTCAATTCCACGAGGGTGAAGACTATGAGCGACTCAAAGTTGTCCCGTAACTGGGTGGCCGACCATATTGCCCGGCTGCCGCGCAGCGGGATTCGGGACTTCTTCGAGCTGGTCAACACCATGGACGACGTGATCTCGCTGGGCATCGGCGAGCCCGACTTCGTCACTCCCTGGCATGTGCGCGAGGCGGCCATCTACGCCCTGCAGAAGGGATTCACCAGCTACACCTCGAATCTCGGCTACATGCCCCTGCGGCGCAGCGTCTGCCGCTATGTGGCCGAGCGTTTCGGCCCGAGCTACGACCCCGCCACCGAGTGCATCATCACGGTGGGCGTGAGCGAGGGGCTGGACCTGGCCCTGCGCGCCCTGCTCAATCCGGGCGACGAGGTGGTCTACCACGAGCCCTGCTACGTCTCCTACGCGCCCAGCATCGCCATGGCCCATGCCGTGCCGGTGGCGGTGGTGACCAAGGAGGAGACCGAGTTCGCGCTCGATCCGGCGGCGGTCGAGGCGGCCATCACGCCCCGGACCAAGGTGCTGCTGCTCAACTTCCCCACCAACCCCACCGGGGCCGGGCTCACCGCCGGGGACAAGGCCCGCCTGGCCGAGATCGCCGTCCGCCACAATCTGCTGGTCATCAGCGACGAAATCTACGAGGAAATGACCTACGGCGAGCGCACCCCCTCGATCGCCACCCTGCCCGGCATGAAGGAGCGGACCCTGCTGCTCAACGGCATGAGCAAGGCCCACGCCATGACCGGCTTCCGGGTCGGCTACGCCTGCGGGCCGCAGGAACTGGTCGAGGCGATGATGAAAATCCACCAGTACTCGATGCTCTGCGTGTCGAGCATTGCCCAGGCGGCCGCCATCGAGGCCCTCGAAAACGGCGACCGCGCCCGGCTCGAGATGCACCGCGAGTACGAGCAGCGGCGCAACGTCATCGTCAAACGGCTGAACGAACTCGGCCTGCCCTGCCTGATGCCGAAGGGGGCCTTCTACGTCTTCCCGCGCATCTCGGCCACCGGGCTCAGCTCCAACGACTTCGCCCGCCGCCTGCTCGCCCAGCAGAAGGTGGCGGTGGTGCCGGGCACGGCCTTCGGCGCCTGCGGCGAGGGCTACGTGCGCTGCGCCTACGCCACCGGCCTCGAGGACATCGAGGAGGCCATGCGCCGCATCGGCCGTTTCCTCGACAGCCTGGGCTAGACGGATGATCCACATTCTCACTGGTACCTATGCCGTGTTCCGCCCCGGCGAGGGGCGGGACCCGGCACCGGCCGAGCTGGACCTGGGCTGCGGCAAGGGCCGCTTCACCCTCGATCTTGCCGCCCGCTATCCCGACCGCCGGGTGCTCGGCGCCGATGTCATGATCGGCCGTCTGCGCAAAGTGGCCCGCAAGGCGGAAAACCGGGGCCTCGGCAACCTCGAGCTGCTGCGCGCCGACAACCTCGACCTCGTCGCCTTCCAGTTGCCGCCCGCCTCCGTGCGCCGCGCCCATCTGCTTTGCCCCGATCCCTGGCCCAAGGAGCGGCACCGCGACAAGCGGCTGGTCAACACCGATTTCCTCTGCCGCCTCCGCCGTGTCCTGGTGCCCGGCGGGGTGCTGCATCTCGCCACCGACCACGATCCCTACTTCGCGGACTGGCAACGGCTGCTGGCGGCTCTACCTTTCTTCGTCCGCGACGACTCGGCCATCGCCGACGTGGCCGATCTTCAAACCGATTTCGAGCTGCTCTGGCTGAAACAGGGCAAAACCGTCCCGCACATGGCCTTCCGCTACCAGCCGGAGGCCTAGCCGGAAACCACCGGGGAAACCACCATGAACCATGCCGGACACCGGGGAGCGAAGCGCACGGGGGCGGCCTTGGCCGCGCTGTTGGGAATCGTCGCCTGGACGGCGGAGGAATGGCGGGTCGGCCCTGGGCAGCGGCTCGTCGCCTTCGAGACGCCGGAACGCATTCCCGGCGAGACCGTCCGCTTCTGGGGGTTCGACCAGGGCATCGAGGACTGGGCGCCCCGGGGCGCGGGCATCGAACTCCAGCACGATCCGGAACTCGGCCATGACGGCAAGGGTTGCCTGCGGGTGCGCGGTGTGCAGGAGGACGGCTGGAATTTCGTCTGGTCCCCCCGCCTCGAAGTGGTCGATGGCGCCACCTACCGCGCCACCATGTGGCTCCGGGTCGAGCGCTTGACCGAGGAGACGCCGAACGACTTTTTCTTCAAGATCGAGGCGACTCCGCGCGGCGATGCCGGGGGCGGCCGCCAGATTCCCAGCTCCCGGATTCCCGCGAACCGGGTCGGCGAGTGGCAGGCGATGACCGCCGAATTCACCGTGCCGGACGAGGGGCTGGCCCATATCGCCTTCGCCCTCGAAAAGGGCAGCCGCGCCCGCCGCACCCTCGAGGTGGCCATCGACGATGTGCGCCTCGAACGCATCCCCGACGAGGCCAGGGACCGAGTCTGGCGCAACGCCGCCCTGCGGGGGCCGATCACCGATGCCCTGCGCGGCGTCCATCCCCGGCTCTATCTCGATGCCGGGCGCGTGGCCTATCTCCGGGCGGCGGTGCAGGACGATCCGCGCTGGCAGTCCGCCTGGCGGACTCTGCTCGCCCTGGCCGACGCGGGCGTGCGCAGCGGTCCGCCCGACTATGCCGCGCAGGTGAAGCGCTGGGGCGAGGACGCGCCCGGCGGGCATGAGCAGCTCTGGCAGCGCGAGGTGGGCAACCGCATTCCCCACATCGCCCTGGCCTACGTGCTCACCGGCGAGCCGCGCTATCTGGAGTCCACCAAGGCCTGGGTCTTCGCCTCCCTCGACTATCCCACCTGGGGCATCGGCCGCATGGACGGGCTCGATCTCGCGGCGGGCCACCAGCTCGCGGGCATCGGCCTGGCCTACGATTGGCTCTACCACGACCTGACGGCCGAGGAACGCGCCCGAATCCGCGGGAAGCTGGTGCCCCGCGCCGCCCGGCTCGCCCGCCTCGGCGCCTACGAGGGGCAGGCGTGGTGGAAACATTCCTACATGCAGAACCACCAATGGGTCAGCCTCGCCGGCATGACCACCACCGCCTTCGCCCTGGCCGACGAGGTGCCCGAGGCCGCCTCCTGGATTTGCGTGGCCCACGAGAAATTCGTCCGCACCCTCGAAATCGCGGGCGACGACGGGGCCAGCCACGAGGGCTACGGCTATTGGGAATACGGGGCCGAGTACATCATGCGCTATCTCGAACTCGCCGACACCTGTCTCGGCATCGATCTCTACCACGACGCCGACGGCAAGCCCCACCCCTGGCTCTCGCGCAACCCCGCCTACGCCCTGCATCTCGCCTTCCCGCGCGGCATGTGGAGCAGGCGCGGCAGCGTGGCCGACATCGGCGACTGCCCCCGCACCCACTGGTACGGGCCGAGCTATCTGCTGCGCAATCTGGCCCGGCGCTATCCCGCCGCGCCCTGGCAGGGCGTCGCCCAGTGGCTGGCCGCCGAATTCGTCGCGGCCGAATGCGACGCGCCCGCCTCCGGCCATTATCTCAACTTCGCCTGGTACGACACCGCCATCCCCGCCGTTTCCCCGGCGGCGGCCAACCTGCCTCTCGCCCACCATTTCCCCGACATCGACCTGGTGTCGGCGCGGACTTCCTGGGACGATTCCGCCACCCAGCTCATCGTCAAATGCGGCCCGCCCCTCGGCCACAAGCATGTGGATACCGCCCGCGACTACGGCGCGGGCCACGTCCACCCCGACGCCGGGCATTTCCTCTTCTCCGCCAACAACACCCACCTCTTCCGCGACTCGGGCTACACCAAGCCGAAGACCACCGCCGAGCACAGCACCCTGCTCATCGGCGGCAAGGGCCAGAAGGGGGAGGGGAACACCTGGTTCGATTTCGGCCCCTGGATTCGCGACCGGCGCGCCCCCCGCATCCTCGCCGTCGAAAAGCGGGACGGGGCCGATGTCATCGTCTGCGACGTGGCTCCCGCCTATCCCCTCGATTTGGGCCTGACCACCTTCACGCGCGTCTTCACCCTGCACGATCCCGCCCGCCTGACCGTCGCGGACACCGTCGCCCTCGCAGCCGCCGCCCCCCTCGAATGGCGCTTCCAGGTCGAGGGAACCCTCGAACCCGCCGGGGAGAACGAATGGCGGCTCCGCCAGGGCGAAACCACCGTCCGGGTCCGCTTCGCCGCCTCCGTTCCCATCCGCAGCGAAACCGGCACCCTGCCCATCAAGGGCGACCCGCCCTTCCTCGCCGTGCATGCCCTCGCCGCCGCCGCGAATCTGCAAACCGAAATCACCGTCGAATGACGGCTTCCGGAAAGTCCGTGCCGTGATTGAGATCACCCAGCGCATCCTGCTCGACGAGAACGAACTCCAGTGGGAGTACACGCGCTCGCCCGGTCCCGGTGGCCAGAATGTGAACCGTCTCGAAACGGCGGTGCAACTGCGCTTCCCGGCGGCGACCTCGCCCTCCCTGCCCGAGGACGTGCGGGCGCGGCTGCTCGCCATGCCAGGCCGCCGGGTCACCGACTCCGGCGAGCTGCTGATCTCGTCGAGCCGTTTCCGCAGCCAGGGCCGCAACCGCGAGGACGCGCTGGAAAAGCTGGTCGAGCTGATCCGCAAGGCCGCCGTCCCCCCCAAGAAGCGGCGCCCCACCAAACCCAGCAAGGGCGCGAAGGAACGGCGGTTGCAGAGCAAGCAGCAGCGTTCCTCCACCAAGCGCCTGCGCGGCCGTCCCGAGGAGTAGGCATTCCCGCTGGTGGTCCGCCGGGCGTCGCGGCGGTGCGTGGCTAACCGTTCTGGCGATACGCCGCCGGAGTGGTGCCGGTGAGCGTGTGGAACGAGGTGGAGAAATAACGGGCGTTGGCGAAGCCGCAGAGGTCCGCGACGACCTTGAGCGGCAGGTTCGTGTGGTGGAGGAGGTCTTTGGCCCGGTCGATGCGCACCGTGAGGTGCCATTGTTTGAGGCTGAAGCCGTAGCGGTTCCGGAAGCAGTGGCGGAGATGGTCGTAGCCGATGCCGATCCGGTCGGCGACCTCCGCCAGACTGCGGAGGGAGCGGAAATGGCCGAGGATGTAGTCGTAGGCCTGGGCCGCATAGCGGTCCGCCTGGGTTTCGGGGGCGCTGCCGTCGTCCTGCCCGGTCCCGATCAATTCGATCAGAAGGGCGGCGGCGCGGTGGTTGTCGGCGAGCTGCCGGGCGGGCGTGAGGGCGGGGCGGTCCGCCGCGAGCCGTTCGATTTCGGCCCGCCTCCAGGCGTCCGCGAGCGGGGGGACATAGAGGCTGGGGGCGAGTTCGGGCGGCGGCGGCAGG
>LVAZ01000640.1 GCA_001603055.1 Victivallales bacterium Lenti_02 | reverse complement strand
GCGCAAACCGATGCGCCAGAGCAGGCAGCAACCATTAGGTTGACGCGTATGCCCTACAGGGCGAAAAGCGGGTATCCGTGCCAGTCCTGGGGCGACTGCCCCAGGCTATAATTGTATCGTGCCTCCGGCACAAAATCCCGGTGCATTCCCCCGATTTCTGCCAACCCCCAGCCCGGAGCAGGATGCTCCGGCCACCTTAGTATGACATGGCCGGGATCGGCTGGACTGGGACAGAGTATGCGGGAAGTCGGCTTGACGAAACCGACGGGGCGTGGTATCCGTGAAGCAGGAAAAACCGCAACCAAGAGGGGCCGCGATCTTGGATACGGCAACCCAGTTGTCCAGTTCACGGTGAATCAAGCCCCATTCCCCTTTGCCCAAGCCACAGGAAAACGCCATGCCCGCCAACCCCATCGGCCCCCTGTCCTCGCCCGGCGTCATCACCCGCTGCCCGGCCAACCCCGTGCTCTCAGCCAAGGACATCCCCTACGACGCCTCCCTGATCTTCAACGCCGGCGTCTGCAAGTACCAGGGCAAGTATGTCATGGTCTTCCGCAACGACTACGGCCAGCGCCCCGGCTCCGTCCACCCCGCCGCCACCAACATCGGCATCGCCTACAGCAGCGACGGCGTGAAGTGGGACGTGCAGCCCAAGCCCTGCTTCGACCTCAAGGACGCGGAAATCAGCCGCGGCTACGACCCCCGCCTCACCGTCCTCGGCGGCAAGGTTTACATGTGCTTCGCCATCGACACCCGCCACGGCGTGCGCGGCGGCATCGCCGTCACCGAGGACTTCGAGACCTTCGACATCCTCTGCACCACCGTCCCCGACAACCGCAACATGGTGCTCTTCCCCGAGCTAATCAACGGCAAGTACGTCCGTCTCGAACGGCCCTTCCCCGTCTACAGCCGGGGCGGCCCGCCCCACCGTTTCGATGTCTGGCATTCCGACTCCCCCGACTGCCGTTACTGGGGCAACACCCAGCTCGTCCTCGGCACCGAGGATGTCCCCTTCTGCAACGACAAGATCGGCCCCGCCGCCCCCCCCGTCAAGACCCCCAAAGGCTGGCTCACCACCTTCCACTCGGTGGACTACGACCCCGAGCGCGGCAAGAACGGTTGGGAGGCCAAGTGGCAGAAGCGCTACTGCGCCGGCCTCATGCTCCTCGACCTGAACGAGCCCTGGAAGGTCGTCGCCATGAGCAAAAAGCCCCTCATCGCCCCCGAGGCCCCCTACGAGACCGGCGGCGGTTTCCGCAACGACGTCATCTTCCCCGGCGGCATGATCCTCGAAGACTCCGGCGAAGTCAAAATCTACTACGGCGCCGCCGACACCGTCGAGTGTCTCGTCACCGCCCACGTGGACGACCTCCTCGCCCTCTGCGACTCCCCCCGGTAGGCAGAAATCAGCCACGAACGGCACGAAGGCCACGAATTGGACTCCCCAAAATTCGTGGCCCCGTGATCCCGTGACCCCGTGGCCCCGTGACCCCGTGACCCCGTGACCCCGTGACCCCGTGACCCCGTGACCCCGTGACCC
>LVAZ01000149.1 GCA_001603055.1 Victivallales bacterium Lenti_02 | reverse complement strand
TGGTACTGGTTCGGATCGTCGTCGGGGGCTTGCCGGATGATGGCGAGTTCCTGCCAGGACCGGGCGTCGTCGGTGGATTGCTCGACCACCATCTTGGCCCCGTCCCGGTCGTTGCGCCGCCCCACCAGGAGCAGACGGCCGTCGGCCAGTTCGATGGGACCGTGCGGGGTGGTGGCGCTGTGGCGGACGGGTTCGCCCCAGCTCCTGCCGCCGTCCTCCGAACGCCGCATCCAGTAGCCCAGCCACTGGCTGCGCAGTTCGGGAGTGAGTTTTTCGGCGTGGTAGAGCCATTGCCGATGGACCGCGCTGCCATCCTTGGCCAGGCGCGCGCCGTAGGGCTCGAAGGCCAGGGAGGTGAACCAGTTGACCACCAGCGTCCCCTGCCGGGTCTCGATGATGCCCGCGTCGCGGTCGTCGAGGGGCGTGTTGCAGATGCTCACCGGCTCGGACCAGGTGGCCCCGTCGTCCCGGCTGCGGACCAGTTGCACCTTGCCCCAGGGGCAGACATGCTCGTCGCGGTCGCCGGAGAAGACCGCGAGCAGTTCGCCGTCGCGACGACGGCAGACGGTGGGCCAGCCGATGTAGCGGCCGGGCTGCTTGGCGATGACCTTGGTTTCCATAATCCTGGCTCCATGCTGTTCGGGAGGAACTTCCCATGACTTGCGAACGCGCCAATCGGAACCTGCCACGGGCTCACCGGTCACGGCGACCCGCGCGAACTCGACCACTCCCTGGCTGGTGTAGACCCCGACCAAGCCCCGGTCGAGGGTCTGCCCCTCGACCGCGAGAACCGGCTCGCCGTCGAGAAACACCTCGATCTTTCCCCCGGCGACCCGGGTACGGGCCTCGTGCCAGCGGTCAACGGCGAGGGGAATCTGCCGACGGCGGGCCAGCTCCTGCCGCTCGGCACCGTCCACCCGGCTGAGAATGACCTGCTGATTGCGCCGGTCGTAGTGGACCTGGTAGCCGGAGCGGGAATCGGCGGAGCAGAGAATCAGCCCGGCGGCCTGGACTCCCTTCCCCTCGTCCCGAATCCGGAACCGCGCCGTCAGGTCCGGGGAGGCGTAGGCCCGGGGACGATAGAAGGCCTGGTTCAGGCTATCCGGGTTGGTCTGCGCCAGGACGCCGTCCGTGACATTCCAGGCACCGCCGACCAACGTCCAGTCGCTCTCCGCCAGCGGCAGGTCGGCGGCGGTCGCCGCCACGGCCAGCCCGCCAAGCAGGGTCATACGCAGTAGACGGGACATGGCAATCTCTCCCGGCTTGAGAACAGACGGAATCGGACTGCCGGGGAGGATAATGCGCTACCTGCACCCATGCAAGTCGGCGCGAGGGTTCCGCGCCCGCTTCAGGAGACGTGGACGGCGGCGAGGGCGCGATGCACGCGGGAGGGCATGGTCGCCGCCAGCAGACGCTGGACGCGGGCGGGGTTGCGGGCGAACTCGGCCAAGGCCTGGAGCAGTTTCAGGTGGGCGGTGGGAGCGGCGGCGGGAACGGCGATGCAGAAGAACAGGCGGCAGGCCGCGCCGTCGTCGGCAAAGGGGATGCCCGGTTCCGGGGCCGTGGCCACGACCAGGCCCATCCGCTTGACCACGGGCGAACGCGCGTGCGGCAGGGCAATGCCCGCTTCGAGGCGGGTGGTCACCTGGCGCTCGCGGGCCTCGAGGGCCTCGACGAAGGCCGCGCCGTCGGTCACAATGCCGTCGGCGAGCAGCGGCGCGGCCAGGGCGACGAACAACTCCTGCCGGGTCCGGCAGGAGGTCCCGAGCAGAATATGCTCCTTGGGCAGAAGAGTGCTGAAATCCATGTTCGGGAAGCTCCGCGCGCGGTTCAGTTGGACAATACCAGAAAGCGGCCGCAGTTGGGGCAGAGCCACTCCATGTCCTCGCGGCGCATCCGGTTGAGGTCGCCCTGGGGCACGTTGAGATGGCAGCCGAGACAGACGCCGTCCACCTCGCGCGCCACGGCCGTGCCATGCTGACGGCGGAAGTTGCTGAAGCGCTTCAGAATCTCGGCGGGAATGCGCGTCTGCAAGCTCCGGATTTCAGGGGCAAGCTCCGCCGTCTTCGCCGCCGCGTCCTTGCCGTGGACGATGGCCGATTCCTGCTGGACGATTTCCAGCTCCTGCAAATCCAACAACGCCTGCGCCAGCTCGCGCATGGTAGGGCTCCAGGTATTCCACACCGTGCATGCCGACCCCGATCGGGCCTACGGGAACATAGTGCGACAGTTGGGAATCCACAACCGTCCCGAGCCCGATTGCGGCAAGGATTTTTCGACCTGTGGAATATGACGGCCCTGCCATGGCAGGTGTTCGCCCAATCCCGGAGTCTGGCGGAAACCGGTCTTGGCAGGAGAAGTCTTCTCCAGCTTGGGCAGCGGGTGTTGCAGGCCGGAATTCCTTTCCCCGGTTGCCACGCTCCATCGCCGCACGGGGGCGGCTCCCACTTTGGGGTACACCGCGCGCGGGGGAACGCCTCGTAAACCGACCGCGTTCCGCCCACCCGACGACAATCCGAACTCCGAACTCCGAGAAGTTTTCCTCTCCGTGACTCCGTGACTCCGTGAGAGAATGAATCCGTCCCGGCTTTCCTTCACTGCGTCCACTTTCCCCGTCCACTGCGTCCACTGGCCCCCCTCGACAAGTTCGGGGCCTTCGGCACTGCCCCCCCCTCGACAGGCTCAGGGCCTTCGCCGACGGCGCGGTCCTCCAGCGCTACCGCTACAACATCCACGGCAACGCCACGGTCCTCGACGCCAGCGGGAATGTGCTGGGTGTTCTCTCCCCCCAATCTGAAATCTGAAATCTGAAATCTGAAATATCCCCGATGGCAGGAATCAGGGCAGGACGCGCTGGCAGAGGTCCCCGAAGATTTGGGCGACCCGCTCCCAGCCGAATTCCCGGCGGACGAGTTCGGCGGCGGTTTCGGCCATCCGCCGGGCGCGGTCCGGGTTCCGCAGCAGTTCGACGATCCGGTCGGCGAACTGGCCGGGCTCGTCGGCGAGGAAGCAGTGGACCCCGTCCTCGAGGGGCAGGCCCTCGGCTCCGATGCGGGTCGAGACCACCGGCAAGCCGGCGGCCATGGCCTCGAAAATCTTGATCCGGGTGCCGCCGCCCGCGCGCAGGGGGACGATGCAGACGCTGCCCTCGGCCAGATAGGGCCGCACATCCGCCACCGTGCCGGTGACCCGGATACTGGCGTCGGCCTCGGCCAGGGCCTCGACCCGGCGCGGGGGCTTGCGCCCGACGATGCTCAGGCTGGCGGAGGGGCAGCGGTCGGCGATGCCGGGATAGATTTCGCGGACGAACCACTCGACGGCGTCGATGTTCGGCATCCAGTCCATGGAGCCGAGGAAGACGATGCTGCCGGGGTCCCGCTCGCGCTGGACCTCATGGAAATAGTCGGCGTCGACCCCGGTGGGCACGTCGCCGAGCACATTTTCGAGGGCATATTCCCGGCGCATGGTTTCCGCGTCCTCGGGGGAGACGGCGATGACCCCGTCGCAGAATTCGCAGATCGCCCGCTCGTAGCGGACCATGCGCTGCCACTGGTTCTCGAAATAGGCCCGCTTGAGGGGGTTCTCGACCGCCTCGGCGAGCCGCCACCAGATCATGGCCTCGACATTGTGCTGGAAGAGGACGACCGGCAGGGAAAGGGCCTCGCGTTCGAGGCGCAGGAGGTTCAGGGAGGGGGCGGGGAAGTCGCAGACCACCAGATCGTGCCCGCCGTGCCCGATCTCGTGGCGCAGGGCGTCCACGTAGGCCTCGCTGTAGTATTTGTCGATGATGTAGGGGCGCGGGGAGAAGCACAGGTTGCGGAGCAGGTCCCAGGCGAAGACCGGGGAGCGTTTGCCGACCTCCCGCCAGGGCACCCAGATGTGGTGGGAGGAATACTCGTCCGCGAGGGTCTGGACGCTCTCCTCGGTTCCGGCGGGGAAATGGGCCAGATAGGTGATCTGATGCTGCCGACTCAGATGGCGCAGCATGTTGTAGGTGCGCAGTTTGCCCCCGCTGTCGAGGGGATGGAGGGGGCCGGTCTTGAGCCAGAGAATATTCATGGGGCCTGCGCTCGGGTGGAAAGGGAAGTGGACGGTTCTCCGCACCGCACTCCGGGAATGTAGTCCGGGGCCGGGGTTCGGCAAATCCGGGTCAGCCCTCGCCGGCGCGGATGCGCCGGGCCCCCTCGATCATGGCCAGATAGCCGGCGACGGGCACGTATTCCGGAATCGAGTTGCCGGAGCCGAGGGCGAATCCCCGGGCCTGGCGGCGGTAGCGGGTGCCGTTCTCGACCGTGAAGGCGACGATGTCGGCGGGGTCCATGCGGCAGAGCCGGTCGGTGTCGACACCCCCCACCAGGGCGATGCGGTCGCCGTAGCGGGCGATCCACTCGTCGAAGGGGGCGATGGCGTCCTCGTTCGAGTGCTTGGCGTCGATGCCGGCCGCGATCCAGTCGTCCATCACCTCGAAAATGCGGCCGCAGGAGTGCTGGAGATAGGGCTTTCCCGCCCCGTGGACGGCGGCGACCAGGCGGTGGTACTGGGGGATGACCAGGCGGCGCACGGTGTCCGGGGCCAGCAGGGTGCCGGTCTTGTAGCCCAGATCGTCGCCGATGCGGCAGGCCGCGAAGAGGTCGCCGTAGCGGGGCAGGAAATCGCGCCAGATCGCCAGCAGGAGATCGCCGATCTTCCCGTAGAGGTCGGCGAAGAGTTCCGGATCGTCGGCCTGCATGAAGCAGAGCCACTGGAAACCCACCAGGTCCTCGCTGATTTCGAAAACCCCGTTGCCGACCCCGCCCACGGCCTTCATGCCGGGCGGCATGACCGCGCGCAGGCGGTCGAAGACGGGATAGGCCCGCTCGCGGTAGATGCGGGGCAGGTCGTCCCAGGGATAGGCCAGGAAATCCGCCCGGTTCTGGATGGGGCCGGGCCGCTCGCCCATGAGGGCGCCGCCGCCGGGCAGGATGCCGTTGACGCCGCACTCGATGGAGACCGTGTCGTAGGTCATCTCCCGGAAGAATTCGCAGTAGCGCCGCAGATACTCGCGCCGGTCCGCCTCGTCGCCCCTGGCCAGGGCGGCGAAGGGCCGCCCGGTGATCTGGTCCATGGAACCGGGGTTGACCATGTGTTCGTAGAGCGGCAGGCGCGCGGGGCGCCGGTTGCGCATCACCTCTGCGAAATGGCGGTAGTCGGGTTGCCAGGTCATCGCCATACCTCATGTGCTCGGGCGCGGAGTTGGTGGCCTGCCGAGAACCTACCCCCTCTTCCGGGTGGCGGCTATCGGGCGTCGGCAATTTCGATGCCGAGGACACATTGGTCGTCGGTGGGTTCGCGGCCCTCCCGCCAGGCCCCGGCAGCGGCGACGATGGCCCGGACGCTCACCGGCAGCGTCCGGGAACGCTGGGTCTCGGCAACTGCGAGAATGCGCGCCTCGCCGAACTGTTCGGCGGCGGGGTTCAGGGCCTCGACCAGGCCGTCGGTGAAGGCGTAGAGGCGGTCGCCGGGGGCCAGCCGCACCTGATACTCGGTGAACTCGGCGTCGGGAAACATGCCGAGGGCCGGGGGATCGCTCCGCAAATGCTCGGCGGGACGGCCGGCCGGGACGAGCACCGGGCGGGGATGCCCCGCGCAGACATAGCGCAGAACCCCGCTCTCCGCCTCGAACACCCCGTAGAACAGGGTGAAGTACTCCATCGCTTCGGGATTCCAGGGAAACTGGCGGTTCAGGTGCCGGGCCACTTCCGCCGGCGGCACGATTTCCGGAGCGCCGGCCAGCGAGTCGTGGCGAACCAGAAAACCCTCCCCGCTGGTGCCCTTCGAGAGCAGGCGGCTGAGCATCACCGAGAGCAGGGAGGAGGCGACGCCATGGCCGGCGACATCGGCCACATAGAAGCCCACATGGTTCCCGTCGAGGCGCAGCAGGTTCAGCGTGTCGCCCGCCAGCTCGTCGCAGGGCTGGTAGCACCAGGCGGCCCGGATGCCGGGAAACTCCTCGTCTTCCCGGGGCAGAAAGGCGTTCTGGATGCGGGCGGCGGTGCGCAGATCGCCGCGCATCCGCTCGTTGATGCCGCTGAGTTCCTGGTTGCGCCCGGCCAGCACCCGTTCGAGGACCACCAGCCGCTCGCCCGCCCGGACGCGGACCCGCAGCTCGTCCTTGTCGAAGGGCTTGGCCACGAAATCGTCCGCCCCCGCCTCCATCCCCTCCACCAGATCGGTCTTCTCCGACCGGGAGGTGAGCAGAATGGCGTACACGTACTGCCCGGGCGGGGTGGCCTCGCGAATCCGCCGGACGAACTCGATGCCGTTCATGCCGGGCATCTGCCAGTCGCTGATGACCAGCCAGGGGGATTCCCGCCGGAACAGCTCCCAGGCCTGGTTCCCGTCCTCGGCCAAAATCACCTCGTGCCCCCATTCCCGCAAATAGGCGTTGAGGCGGATGCGAGTGACCCGGTCATCGTCGGCCAACAGGATTCTCATGCCATATTCTCCGCTGCCGCCGCGCTACAGGCGGTCGAGGAAACGGGCGATCTGGGTGAAAAGAGCCGTCACCTGGCATTCGAGCTGGCCGGCCAGCGCGTCGGCCCCCTCGAACCGGCCTGCCGCCCCGAGCATTTCGAGCTGGCGCGCGGTGTCGGCGACGGGCGCGGCGAAGAAGTTGCCGACCGCTCCCTTGAGCGCATGGGCCGTCCGGTTCAGGGTGGCGGCATCGGCGGCGGCCACCGCCTGGCGCAGTCGGGCCATGAGTTCGGGCGCCTCCGCCCGGAGGCAGTCCAGCAGTTCCCGGCCCAGCGCCTGGTCGTGGTTGATGTTGTTCGCGAAGGTGGCCGCGTCGAACAGGACCGGGGCGGCGGCCGGCGGCGGGCTGGGCTCCGCCCCCCCACTGGTCTCGTCCTCGAGGAGGGCCAGCAGTTCCGCCTGGCGGATGGGTTTCGAGATATAGGCGTCCATGCCGGCTGCCAGACAGCGCTCGCGGTCCCCCTGCATGGCGTGGGCGGTCATGGCGACGATCCGGACATGGCTGCCGGCCTGGCGTTCATGCTCGCGGATGGCGGCGGTAGCCTCGAACCCGTCCATCCCCGGCATCTGCATGTCCATCAGAATCGTGTCGTAGCGTCCGGCCAGGGCCAGATCGACCGCCTGGCGGCCGTCCTCGGCGAAAACGCAGGTATGCCCGCGCCGGGTGAGGAACGCCTCGACCAGCCGCCGGTTGGCCAACAGGTCCTCGGCCACAAGGACGTGCAGCGACCGGGCGGGAGCCGGGGGACCGGACATCCCCGGCTTCTCCTGGTCCAGCGGCGGCAGGCTGATTTCCCCCAGGGCTTCATGAATGGCATCAAGCAACTCGGACTGCTTCACCGGCTTGGTCAGACAGCGGGCCACTCTGAGGCGGCTGCGGTCCCCTCGCGCGAGCACATTTCCGGCGGAGGAAAGGAAGATCACCTGCAGCGCGGTGAACTCGGGCATGGCCCGCAACCGTTCGAGGAATCCCATGCCGTCCACCTCCGGCATCATGGCGTCCAGCAGGACCAGCGAGAAGGCATTCCCCGCCTCCCGGGCGCGGCGCAGTTCGGCGAAGGCCGCCTCCGCCCCGGCGACCAGCACCGTGTCCAGATGCCAGTTGGCCAGCATTTCGCGCAGAATCCGCCGGTTCGTCAGGTTGTCGTCCACCACCAGCACCCGCCAGCCCGACAAGTCCTCCGGCCGGGTGGGGGGAGCGGCATGGTGCAGGCGGAAACAGGCGGTGAAATGGAAACGGCTGCCCCCGCCCACCTCGCTCTCGGCCCAGATACGGCCGCCCATGAGCCCCGCCAGTTGCGCCGAGATGCTGAGGCCGAGCCCGGTGCCGCCATAGCGCCGCGACATGGAACTGTCCGCCTGCGCGAAGGCGGAGAAGATATGGTCCAGCTTCTCCGCCGGGATGCCAATGCCGGTGTCCCGAACCGTGAACTGCAACTCGCAATGCTCGCCGTCCTGCCGCAGGGCCACCACCGACAGGACCACCTCGCCCGCTTCGGTGAACTTGATGGCGTTGCCCACCAGATTGACGATGATCTGCCGCAGCCGGCCGGGGTCGCCGCACACCCCGTCGGGCACGGCGGCCTGAATGTCGCAGGCCAGTTCCAGGCCCTTTTCCGCCGCGCGCACGCTCAGGGTGTGCATGGTGTCGCCAAGACACTCGCGCAGGTGGAACGGCGCCTCCTCCAGCTCCAGCCGCCCCGCCTCGATCTTCGAGAAATCGAGCACATCGTTGAGAATCTGCAGCAGGGCGGCGGCGGACTGGTCGATGATGTGGAGGAATTCGCGCTGCTCGTCGTTCAGTTCGGTGTCCAGGGCCAGCTCGGTCATGCCCATGATCGCGTTCATGGGGGTCCGGATTTCGTGGCTCATGTTGGCCAGGAACTCGCTTTTGGCCCGGCTGGCCGCCTCGGCGGCCTCCTTGGCGGCGCGCAGTTCCAACTGGGATTGGGAGAGTTCGGCGTTCATCAGGCGGAGGGCCTCGGCCTTTTCCAGGAGGGCCGTTTCGGCCCGGCGGCGTTCGGCAACCTCGCGGTCAAGCTCGTCCCGGGAGGCGGTGATCCGCTCGAGGTTGGCGGCCATCATGTCGAAGGCCAGGGCGAGTTTCCCGATCTCGTCGCCGGCGCGGCTGTCGATGCGGTACGCGAAATCCCCCCTGCCGACCCGTTCGGCCCCAGCCTCCAGGTGCCGCATGCGCACCCCGATCGAACGGGCGAACAGCCCCCCGAGCAGCAGGCCGACAGCGGCCACCGCCGCCGCCGAACCCAGAATGCGCCGGCTGAGCGCCGTCACCGGGGCGAAGGCCTGCCGCAGGTCGCGCCGCAGAATCAGCACCCAGCCGAAGCCGGCAAAGTCGCGATGCCCACGGGAACGGGCGAAAGCGCAGAGATAATCCCGACCCCCGAAAGTGACGTACCGATAGCTGCCACCCATCGTTCCGGACGGGAGGCCGGACGGGGGCAGGATGGCGCTCATGTCCGCGAAGCGCCCGACCGGCACGGATGAATAGACCGCCTCGTTCCGGGCATTGAGCAGGTACAGGGAATCCAATCCCTTCCCGCCGTCGCCCCCGACCCCGAGGGAGGTCTGCAAGACATTGACGACCTGATCGATACTCACCACCACCTTCATCACGCCGAGGAACTGCCCGTCGTCGTCCTCCATGCGGATGGCCAGGCTGGTGGCGTACACCTCGGCGCTCGCGTCGTACTCCACGTCGCCCACCGTGGTGCCCTCCCGGGCGCAGCGCTGCCACCATTCCTCGTCGTCCTGGCGGTAGTCGCTGGTGCGCCCGGACATGGCGACAATCGCCCCGTGCCGGTTGGTGATGAACAACTCGCCGACCATGCGGAAGCCGTAGCGGCGCTGGTAGATGCCGATCAGCCCGTGGAACTCGCGGGACAATTCGTCATCCAGGATGGCCGCCATCTCGGGCGGAAGGCGGTCCGGCGAGACGGCCACCCAGGCGGCGTCGATCCGGTCGATGTGCCCCTGCACGTCGGGCAGCGCGGCGAACGCCTCGTTCGAAGCCATCACCGCATGGCGCAGCCGGGCGGTGCTGGCATAGGCATGGAAGGACTCGAGCTTGCCGTGCAAATCCCGGTCCATCTCCTCCGCCATGCTCTCCGCGATGGCGGCAAGGTCTTCGGCTATCCGCGCCTCCAGCGCCTTGCGGCTGACCGCCACGGACAAGGAGGCAGACACCAGAACCAGACCGGCCAGGCCGACAAAAGCCACGATCAGTTTTTGCCCGAGGTTCATGCCGCTCCCTGCAAACCGTCCGGAACCGCCGACTGCCGTCCATCGCCCGAGGGGCAAACAAAAGACCGTGAAACCCGCCCGTCGGGACGAACGCCGCAATAAGTGTAGTCGCCCACCCCTATCCCTGTCAAGAAACCATGGGAATATCACACCGTTCCCGGTCGCTCGGCGGATGCGCCAGGCGAAATCCGGCGCGGTTCCGGAAAAAAACTCCCCCGCAGACATTTCAGCCCCGCCTTTTCTCCCGTATAATACGATGGATGGGGCTTTTCCCCGCCTGCTCCCTGACGGTGCCGACAAACACGAGGAATTCAAGCAAGATGACCATGATTGCGGACCGGGCCACGGTGCTCTTCCAAGGCGACAGCATTACCGACGCGGGCCGCTCCCGCGAGAACGACGCGGCTCTGGGCGGCGGCTACCCGAACCACATCGCCGCCTGGTTCGGCGCCCTGCATCCGGAAAAAGGCGTGCGTTTCCTGAACCGGGGCATCAGCGGCAACCGGGCCAAGGACCTGCGCGCCCGCTGGACCGAGGACTGTATCGCCCTGAAGCCGGACGTGGTCTCGATCATGATCGGCATCAACGACACCTGGCGCCGCTTCGACCGCAACGATCCGACCAGCGCCGAGGACTACGCCCGGGACTACCGCCACATTCTGGCCCGCGTCCGCGACGAACTCGGGGCGAAGCTGGTCGTCATCGAGCCTTTCGTGCTGCCCCATCCCGAGGACCGCAAGGCCTGGCGGGAGGATTTGGACCCCAAAATCCAGGCGGCGCGGGAACTGGCGCGCGAATTCAACGCAACCTATATCCCGCTGGACGGCCTGCTGGCCGCGGCCTGCACCAAGGCGGCGCCGGCCTTCTGGGCGGCGGACGGGGTACACCCCACCCAGGCCGGCCACGCCTTCGTCGCCCGCGCCTGGCTGCAAGCGGTCGGCGCACTCTAGGCAGCAACAACCGATGGTATCGCCCTCTCCCCATCCCGACCTTTCACCGCGCCCCTCCTGCGGGCGGCGGTGGAGGCTGGGGTGGTGCGGTATTCTGCTGCTGGCGCTGCTCGCCGTCGGCTGCGGCGACGGCGGCAGCCGGGGCCGGGGCTTCCCCCACTACCAGCGCGGCCGCAAGCTGGTTTTGAACAAGGAATACACGGCAGGCAGGCAAGCCTTCGAACGCTGCCTGCAACGGCAGCCGGACTACGCCCCGGGCCACCTGGAGCTGGGCATGCTCTGCGAAGAACAGTTCCGGGACTACGTGGCGGCCATCCGCCACTACCGCGAATTCCTCCGCCTGGCCCCCGAGGACAGCCAGCGCCCCGTGGTCGAAAGCTGGCTCGAACGGGCCGAAACCGCCTTGCTCAAGGAACTCGCCGAACGCTATCCCGGCACGGTGCCCGACCAGGAAACCGCCCGCCTGCGGGCCGAGCGCGACGACCTGGCCCGCCGCCTGGGCAACGCCGCCATCCTTTTCCGCGAGGGGGAAGCGGCCAGACTGGCCCTGCAGGACCAGTTGGCCAAGGCCGAGAAAGCCCGGCTGGATGCGTTGCAGGAAGCCATGGTCGCCGCCGCCGAACGGGCCTCCCGCCCCGCCCCGCCGCCCCCAGT
>LVAZ01000148.1 GCA_001603055.1 Victivallales bacterium Lenti_02 | reverse complement strand
GAATGACTTCCTTCCTTCGTTCGTTCGTTCACAGACCGAAAAAACCGCCCCGCCGGGTGGGAACCCGGCGGGGCGGTCTGGGAAATGAAGCGCCCCGGCAGGGCTGGGAAGAGAGAAGAGAGAGGAGGAGAGAGGAGGAGAACCTGCCGGGGCGCAAAATTGGAAGAGAACGAATCGTAGACTGCGGGTCTGCCACTTCCTGGGGCCAACATCCCCCATTTTTTCAGTCTATCTGGAAATGAAAATACTCCTTTGTTGGAGAAATGCAAGACCCCCTGCCATCTTTTTTGTCCTCTTTTCGGAAAAAACGGCCTTCCGGGGACCCGGGGAGAGGCGCAGCAAAAAACCAGGAACCTTTCGCCCCGTCGTTGCAGGCGGCGAAAAGACGGCTAACGTTAGAGCCGCTCGCATACCCGTGTCCGCACGGACATGTTCCCCAATCATTCTGCCAAGGCTCCTCCATGAAAACCCTGAACGTCGGCATCATCGGTCAAGGTCGCAGTGGTCGCAATATACACGCGGAGTTTCTGAAAACCATTCCGGAACGCTTCGCAATCCGTTGCGTGGCCGATGTTTTGCCGGATCGCTGCGCCCGCGCCGAGCAGGAGTACGGCTGCGCCTCCTATCTGGACTACCGGGACATGCTGCGGCGGAACGATCTCGACCTGATCGTGAACGCCGCGCCCAGCCACCTCCATCCCCCGGTCACCAGGGAAATCCTCGAAGCGGGCCACAATGTGCTCTGCGAAAAGCCGATGGCGCGCCGCGTGGCGGAGGTGGACGAGATGATGGCTGCGGCCAAGCGGGCCGGGAAGCTGCTGGCCATCTACCAGCAATCCCGCTTCGCCCCCTACTACGAGCAGGTCTGCAACGTCATCAAGTCCGGTGTGCTCGGGCGGGCCGTCATGGTCAAGATCGCCTTCAACGGCTTCGCCCGCCGCTACGACTGGCAGACCCTTCAGGAATACTACGGCGGCAACCTCCTGAACACCGGTCCCCACCCCCTCGACCAGGCGCTCGGCTTCGTCGGGCGCGACGCGATGCCCAAGGTCTGGTGCAAGATGGACCGGGTGAACAGCACCGGCGACGCCGAGGACTTCTGCAAGATTCTCCTTTCCGCCGAGGGTCGCCCCACGGTCGATCTGGAAATCTGCTCGAACACCGCCTACCCCACCCACACGTATCAGGTCTACGGCCAGTACGGCAGCCTGTTCGGCAACATGACCCACGTCGAGTGGAAATACTACAAGCCCGAGGAAGCCAAGCCGCTGACCCTCGAACGAGATCCCCTGCCCGGCCCCTCCTATTGCAGCGACAGCCTGACCTGGCACGAGGAGAAGTGGGATGTGCCGCCGGAGAAGAAGGACCTCTTCAACTCGATGGGGGCGCAGTTCTACAGTAACCTCTACGATGCCCTCACCAGCGGTGCCCCGCTGGTCATTCCTCCCGAGCATGTGCGCCAGCAGATCGCCGTCATCGAGGAATGCCACCGGCAGAACCCCCTGAGCCGCATCAGCTAGACAGGCCTTCCGCGAACCGGCCGGCAGAAGCAAGAAGTCCCGCATGAACGAGTCGTTCCCCCGTTTGACTAACCGGTTCCGGATTCCCTACGCCTACGAGGTTTGTTTCGGGCGCGACGCCTTCGCGACCGGAAACCCCCTGCTGGCCGACGAAGTCGCCCAAGTTTTCGCGAACAACCTGCCGGTGCCGACGGTGGCGTTTCTGGACGACGGACTAGCCGTCGCCCAGCCCGGCCTCGCCGCCCGGATTTCGGCCTATGCCGCCGCGCGCGCGGGCGTGTTCGCCCTGCGCGGCGCGCCGGTGGTCCTGCCCGGCGGCGAGGCCGCCAAGGACGGCATGGGTGTCTGCCTGCACGCGGTCGAGGCCATGCGGCAGGCCGGCATCTGCCGCCAGTCCTGCGTCCTGGCGATTGGCGGCGGCGCCTTCCAGGATACGGTCGGGCTGGCCGCCGCCCTGTTCCACCGCGGGGTGCGGGTCGTCCGCCTGCCCTCGACCGTCCTGTCCCAGAACGACTCGGGCGTGGGGGTGAAGAACGGGGTGAATCTGGACGGGGTGAAGAATCTGCTCGGCACCTTCGCCCCTCCCGCCCTGGTGGTGAACGACCTCGGTCTGCTCGCCACTGTCTCGGACCGGGACTGGGTCGCCGGCACGGCCGAGGCCTTCAAGGTCGCCCTCATCCGCGACGCCGACTTCGCCGCATGGCTGGCGGCGCATGCCGCCGCGATTCCCCGCCGCGAGGACGCGACGATGGCGGAGCTGGTGGTCCGCTGCGCCGCCCTCCACGTCCAGCACATCGCCGGGGGGAACGACCCCTTCGAGCACGGCAGCGCCCGCCCGCTCGATTTCGGGCACTGGGCCGCCCACAAACTCGAATCCCTGAGCGGCTTCGCCCTCCGGCATGGCGAGGCGGTCGCCGTCGGCATCGCCCTCGACCTCTGCCACGCGGCACGGCTGGGCTTCATCGAGCCCGCCGAAGCCGCGCGCTTCATCGCCGCCCTGCATCGCGCGGGTCTTCCCGTCTGGAGCGACTGGCTGCTGGCGGAGACAAACGGGAAACGGGTCGTGCTGGCGGGCATCGAGGAATTCCGCGAGCACCTCGGCGGCACTCTCCACATCACCTTCCCCTGCCCGGTCGGCAGCAAACGGGAAATCGAGGAACTGACGGACGAGGACGTGCAGACCGCCATCGGCGACCTCGACCGCCACCGCCGCAACCTGGAAATCGTCCCATGAGACTTTCCTGCCAAGGCCGAATGGTCCATGCGACCTATTGCCTGAACATCCATCCCGGCGAGAGCTGGGCGGAAAACCTCGCCGCGATCCGCGAGCAGGTTCCCCGGGTCCGCGCCGCGCTGGGCCAGACCGGGGAATTCGGCCTCGGCCTGCGCCTGAGCGCCCGCGCCACCGCCGAGCTGGAAACGTCGGAAACCCTCGCGGCATTCCGCGCCTTCCTGATCGACCAGGGGCTCTATGTCTTCACCGTGAACGCCTTCCCCTACGGGAAGTTCCACGGCACCGAAGTCAAGGAACGGGTCTACGCGCCGGATTGGACCACTCCCGAACGCGCCACCTACACCCTGGCCGTGGCCCGCATTTTGGCGGGGCTTCTCCCCGAGGGGGTGACCGGCAGCATCAGCACGGTCCCCGGCACCTACCGCGCCTGGGCCGGTCCCGACACCCGCGCCAACCTGCTGGCCAATCTGGCCAAGGTCGTGAATGAACTGGCCTTGCTCGAAATCGCCACCGGACGCCGCATCCGCCTCGCTCTCGAACCCGAGCCGGACTGCATCTGGGACACGGCGGTGGACTGCGCCCGCCTGTTCAACGAGGAACTGCCC
>LVAZ01000639.1 GCA_001603055.1 Victivallales bacterium Lenti_02 | reverse complement strand
CGTCCAGATCGAGCAGATGGAGGGGATAGAGGGCGAAGAGATGGGAGTAGTGGCGGTGGGAGAGTGCGAAGGGCAGGTTCCGCGCGACCATGATGCCGTGGTCGTCCAGGCAGAGCGGCGTCAGGTCGCGCAGGGTGTCGCGCCAGGTGTCGGCGAGTTCGTCGTCCAGGCCTAGTTCCTCATTGGTTTCGAGCAGGGTTTGCAGTCCCCAGCGGAGGAGGGCGAGGTCGTAGCTGGTATCGTGGGCGGGGCAGGAGTTGCTGAGGCCCAGTTTCGGGTTGGGGTACTCGGGGGGCCGTCCTCCCAGCGCCGCAGCAGCTTCAGATAGACATTGAGGTTGGCGCGGAGGACCGGGTAGACCTTTTCCTTCAGGAAGGCCCGGTCCATCGTGCAGCGGTAGTGGCGATGGAGGAGCTGGACGATCCAGGTGAAGTTGCCCAGTTCGAAGAGGGGCAGATTGCCGGCCAGGATGGTTTCGCTGGCGGGCATGCGGTTGCCTTCGCAGAGCCGTCCCGAGGCGCGGCCCATGTACATGCCGTCGGCGCTGATCGAGGCGGCGTTTTCCCGCATCCGTTCCCGGTTGCCGTCGATGGCGCGGACCAGGGATTCGGCCAGTTCCATGCGGTTGGCGGTGTAGAGGGGGCTGTAGGAGAGCTGGACGTTGAGGTTCCACCAGGTGCCCGGCCAACTGGTTTCGGTGAGCCAGGGGCCCTGGTTGTCGATGGCCTCGCGCATGGTGCCGCGGGTGGCGCTGGCCAGCTTGTACATCTGAATCCAGTAGAAGGCTTCCCAGCGGGTGTCCGGGAGGGAGAGGAAGCTCGCGGGGTAATAGGCGTGCCACCAGTCCCGGTGTTCGGCGAGGAGCGCCTCGAAGCCGTCCGTCGCCGCCTGGGATACGGTGTCCAGAACCCGTTGCCGCGCCAGGCCGTTCTCCCGGGAATGGTCGATGCCAACCAGATAGACCCGGGTGGCCGCATCCCGCTCGATGCAGCGCATGGCGAGGGCGCATTCCCCGGAGACCGCGCCGTCCTGGCCGATCAGTTCCTGAACCGCCAGTTCGGTTCCGTTGACTTTGGTCGTCATGGGTTGCGGGGGCAGGGGGGAGGCGTTTGCGGCGTTGGTCCAGGCGACGCGCGGGCTGACGCCGTGGGCGGGGACGAGGCGCATCCGGGCGGCGGTTTCCTCCCCTTCGCAGCGCACGGTCACGACCAGCACGTCGCGGACCGCGTCGGCGAAGCTGGTCCAGAGAATCCGGCCCTGGCGGGTGCGGATTTCGCCGCTGGCCTCGGCGTCGTGGAGGGAAAGGCGCATGGATTCCCGGAGGATTTCGCCGACTGGTTCGAGGCGGAGGTCGCCGAGGGGGATGCGGGGCACGCTCCAGTCGATTCCCCGGAGATGGTTGTGGGCTTCCGCGTCGTTGCGGCCGAGTTCCCAGGTCAGGGCCTCGGCGGTTTTCTTGTAGATGGCCGCGCCGACCATGCCATTGCCGAGGAGGGCGGCTTCGCCCCAGTCCCGGCGGGTCGAGGCGGGATTGGCTTCGACGTAGCGCCCGCCGCGATGGACCAGAGGGTTCCAGAGCGGGTCGAGACGGGCGAGGAATTGACGGTAGTCGATGGTGGTGGTGGGCATGGTGCGTGTGTTGGCTCAGGGGTGGGGGGCGAATTCGGTCTGCCAGCGGGCCTCGATGCGGGCGCGCCAGGCTTCGGCGAGCTGGCGGAGTTCGGCGGTTTTCTCGGGGAGTTCGGCGGCGAGATTGACCCGCTCGCCGAGGTCCTGGGCGAGGTTGGCGAGGTGGACGTCGTCCTCGGGCGGCGCGCCCTCGACGAGCTGGCCGTGGAGGACCAGTTTCCAGTCGCCCTGGCGGACGG
>LVAZ01000147.1 GCA_001603055.1 Victivallales bacterium Lenti_02 | reverse complement strand
CCCCCCTCCTGGTGCCCCCCGCGCAGAATCGCCTCCATGCCCGTACGGTCGCGCAGGATCAGCGCCCCCGCGCCCTTCATGCCGCCGAACTTGTGGCCCGAGACGGCGTAACTGTGGCAACCCAGCGCCTCGACATCCACCGGAATCCGCCCCGCTGCCTGCACTCCGTCGATATGGAAACGCACGCCGAGCGGTTTCAAGAGACGCCCGATCTCGGCGACCGGCTGGAGCACGCCGGTCTCGTTGTTGGCATGCATCACCGTCACCAGCAGGGTATCCGGACGCAGGCAGGCGGACAGCTCGTCGAGCCGCACCCGGCCGTCCGCGCCGACGCCCAGAACGGTGACTTCCGCGCCGTGCCTCGCCGCCAGCCAGGCGCAGGTTTCCCGCACCGAGGGATGCTCGATGGCGGAGACCACCAGGTGGCGGCGGCGGGCCTCCGCGCGCCCGAAGAACGCGCCCGCAATGGCCAGATTGTTGGCCTCGGTGCCGCCGCCGGTGAACACCACGTCCCCGGCGGCGGCGCCCAGCAGGCCGGCGAGCTGCGCGCGCGCCCGGTCCAGCGCCTGCCGGGCGGACTGGCCGAAGGGATAGGGGGCCGAGGGATTGCCGAAATCCGCCGCGAGATGGGGCAGCACGGCCTCCCTGACTTCCGGATGCACCGGCCCCGTCGCGTTGTGGTCCAGATACACGTTCCGTTCGGGCATGGCGGGTTCCTTTCTAGCGGTCCGACGAGGCCAGGGGAATCAGCCCGACTGCCGCCAGCGCCTGCATGGAGTCGGGCTCCAGCAGGGTCGCCACCAGCCGCTCCGCCTCGGCGGCGCGGGGGCTGTCCTTCAGACGGCTGATGGCCACCGTCGCCCGGCCATAGCTTTCCTCGGGGAGCACCTCGACCACCTGCACCTTCGAATATGCCGCCTTGGCCGGGTCGGCGGGCACCGGGCAGCCGATGTAGGCGAAACCGGCGTCGGCCTTGCCCGAGGAGAGCTGGTGATAGCAGTCCTTGATGGTGGGCAGATACTCGATCTTGTCCTTCACCGCCTCCCAGAGCCCGGCATGTTCCAGGGCCAGCCGGGCGTAGTGTCCCACCGAGCTGTTTTCGGTCGGCGTGAGGACAATGCGCTCGATTCCGGGTTTGGCGAGATCGCGCAGCGAGGCGAGTTCGCCCATTTTGGCGCGGTTCACGCAGAGGGCCAGCCGGAACCGGCCGAGCGCCCGCGCCTGCGCCGGGTCCACCTTGCCCCCCTCCACCAGTTGGCGGGTCTCAATCTCCCCGATCGAGACGTGCAGGTCGGGGGTCTCGCCCTGTTCGAGAATCCGTTCGTTCAGGGCGTCGGCCCGGTCGAAGACCAGTTCGAGGAGAATGCCCGGATGGCGCTCGCGGAAGGTCTGGGCGAAGCGGTGGAAGGGGCCGACCATCCCGCAGGGCACGAACAGCGTCAGCTTGGGCAGCGGCGGAATGTCGTGGGTGTCGAGCAGCTTCTGCCCCTCCGCCGTGAGCAGCGAGGCGATGAACTGCCGGGCCAGTTCCGGCTGCGCCGCGCCCGCCAGCGGAGCGATGCAGGCATAGGCCGGGCCGTAGGTGTCCAGGGGAACGCTCTCCCGAATCCGCACCCGCGAGTACTCGAGTTTTTCGGGAGCGGTCTTGAGGGGACAGGTGCGGTAGGCGAAACTGGCCTGGGCGCGGTCGCGGGCCACATGCTGGTAGGCGGTGATGGGGTGGTCCCAGAAGGTGATCCTGCCTTCCAGCCGGTCCCACAGACCGGCCGCCTCGAGCGCCTGCTTCGTGTAGTATCCCACCGAGTTGACCTGGGGATCGGATATCGCGAGGTTGGTCACCTTGTCGTTCAGCAGGTCGCCCATGACCATCACCCCGGCGGGATTGTTGCGCGAGGTGAAGAGCACCAGCTCGAACCGCCCGAAGGGCTGGACGGATTCGCTGGTCACGGCACCGGCCTCTTCGAGAAACTTCATCTCCACCGTGCCGGGCGAAACGATCAGATCGGGCCGCTCGCCCTTGTCGAGGATGCGGCGGACCAGCACGTGGCCGTTGTCCAGCACCACGCGCACCTCGATGCCGGGGTTGGCCTTCTCGAACGCCTCCTTGGCGGCGCGGAACGGCAGTTCCATGCCGCAGGGCACATAGACGGTCAGCACCCCGGCGGGGGAGCCGCCGCTTGTCGCCCGCCCGCCCTTGCCGCAGCCGCAGAGCAGAACGGCGACGGCCAGCGCCAGAGAACCCATCCGTTTCACCAAACCATGCATGACGACCTCCATAGTCGTTTTCGTCGGGCGGACAGTTCCTGCACGAACCGCCAGCCGGGAATGCCATCCGACCCGAGCACACGATCGGTCGCATCGTCCCTCCCAATGTATACGGCGAGCAGGCCCCGGCGGTTCTTCACCCGTGAACAAACCGTGAAAACCGCCTGTTCGCATCGTCTTGCGGGGACCCAGGATGCATAGTCAGCGAAAGACGGATTCAGCGGGAGCCGCCCATGAAGATTCTGTTGCACGAAAACGAGCGCGAACTGCCTCCGGGGACGACCCTGTTCCAGCTTCGCGACCAGACGAAACCCGGCGCGGACGTGGTCGTCTTCAACGGTGCCATCGCCGCCGAGGACCGCGAGCTTCGCGAGGGCGACGCCGTGCATTTCATCCGCCGGGGCGAAATGCCCTCCGCCGGGGAGATGGAGTCCCTGCTGGTGGCCCGGCACACGCCGGGGGTCCACCAGCGCGTCCGCCAGGGGGCGGTCGGCATCGCCGGGCTGGGAGGGCTCGGCTCGACTCTGGCCGTGGCGCTGGCCCGGACCGGGGTGGGCAAGCTGGTGCTGGCGGATTTCGACGTGGTCGAGCCGAGCAATCTCAACCGCCAGCACTACACGGTCGCCCAGATCGGCATGTACAAGGCGGACGCCCTGCGCGAGGTCATCGCCCAGATCAATCCCTACGTCGAGGTCGAAGCCACCGTTGTCCGCCTCGACGAAGTCAACGCCCTCGAAGTGTTCGGCACCGTCCAGGTGCTGGCCGAGGCATTCGACACGCAGGCGGCCAAGAGCATGCTGGTGAAAACGTTCCGCAGGCACCGTCCGGACCTTCCCCTGGTCACCGTCAGCGGTCTGGCCGGCTATGGCCCCGCCAACCGCATCCAGACCCGGCGCCTGCTCAAGAATCTCTATCTGGTGGGCGACGAGGAAACGGCGGCCCGTCCCGGCATGGGGCTGATGGCGCCCCGGGTCGGCATCGCCGCCTCGCACCAGGCGAACGCTGTGCTGCGCCTCCTGCTCGGGCTCGAACCCGACGAGGACTAGGCGGAAATGCGTACCGCGCTGGCCTTGAACGAGGCGTAGACCTCCCTGCCCACCTCCAGCCCGAGGCTGGCATAGGAGGCTTCCGTCAGTTCCGCGACGAGGGGCAGGGGGCCACCCAGCGCCAAACGCAGGCGACCGCCCAGATTCACCACCTCCGCAATCGGGCCGACGACCACGTTGCAGGCCGAGGAATGGGGCGCCTCGGTGCTGATGGTCACGTCGGCGGGGAAGAAGGAGACGCTGACCTCCCCGGTGCCGTCGGTCAGTCCGAAAACCGTCTGCGCTCCGATGCGGATTTCGCGCGGCTGGCCGCTTCCCGGCTGGGCGACGCCCTCGAAGTAGTTGACCCCGGTGAGGTCGGCCACGAATTGGGAACGGGGATGGCGCAGCAATTCCTCGTGGGTTCCCTGGTGGCTGATGCGGCCCTGGTCCATGACCATGACCCGTCGGCCCAGCACCAGAGCGTCCTCGTAGTCGTGGGTGACGAGGATGGCGGTCACGCCCAGCTCGCCCAGGAGCTGGCGAAGTTCCCGGCGCACATGCTTGCGGGAGGTCGAGTCGAGCGCCCCCACCGGCTCGTCCAGCAGCAGCAGGTCCGGTTCGAGCGCGAGGGCGCGGGCGAGAGCGACGCGCTGCTGCTCGCCGCCCGAGATGCGGGCGGGCCAGGCCCGGGCCAGGCCCGCGATGCGCAATCGGTCCAGCAGGCTCTCCACCCGCTCGCGGATGGTGGCCTCCGGCAGACGCCGGGCACGCAGGCCGTAGGCGACATTCTCGAACACGTTCAGATGGGGAAACAGGGCGTAGTCCTGGAAGACATAGCCGACCCGGCGGTCCTCGGCGCGGACTTCGGTCCCGGCGGCGGAGTCGAAGACGACCCGCTCGCCGAAAAGGATGCGTCCTTCCCGGGGGCAGGCAAGCCCGGCCAGCGCATGCAGCACCGAGGTCTTGCCCGCGCCGCTGGCCCCCACCATCACCAGCGTCTCGCCGGGGGCGACGGAAAAGTCCACATCGATATCGAAGTGACGCAGGGGAAGCAGGATGCGGGCCGCGACGGCCACCGGGACGGTGCTCATCGCCGTTCCTCCGGCGACTCCCGCCCGGCGCGGTTCAGAGGATCGAGGGCGGGTTGCAGAAGATGGCGGGCCACGACGAAGACGAGCAGGCAGACGGTCAGCATGGCCACGGAAAGCACCACGCCCGCATGGAGATTCTGGTTCATCGTCGTGAGGATGGCCAGCGGCATGGTCTGGGTGCGGCCGGGCAGATTGCCCGCGAACATGATGGTGGCCCCGAATTCGCCGATGGCCCGCGACCAGGTCATCGCCAGCCCGGCCAGGAGACCGTTGCGGCAAAGCGGCAGAACCACGCGGCGGAAGGTGTGGAACGGCCCCGCCCCCAGTGTGCGCGAGGCGCGAAGCAGGGACTCGGGCACCATCGCGAAGGCCCCGGTCGCCGCCTTGATGTAATACGGGGAGGCCACCATGAACTGGGCCATGACCACGGCCGTCCGGGTGAAGGACAGCTCGATTCCCAGCACCGCCAGATGCTGACCGACCAATCCCCGGCGGCCGAAAACCAGCAGCAGGGCCACCCCGGCCACCACCGGCGGCAGGGTCAGGGGCAGCTCGATCAGGGCCTCCACCAGGCGACGCCCGCGAAAGGACACCCGGGCCAGGGTGTAGGCCACCGGCGTGCCGAACACGAAGGTCAGCGCCGTGGCGGTCAGACTGGTGGACAGGGACAGGGACATCGCCTCCCGCACCAGGAGACAGCACTCGACGATCCTGACCATCCGGAACGGTGCGCGGACATAGAGCGCCGCCAGGGGCAGGATCAGGAGCAGCACGAACCCGAAGCTCCAGACCATCCCGCAGACCGACAGCCACGAGCGCCGGGGCGGGTCAGGGCTTCTCGACGGTGTAGCCATGTCGGGCGAACACCTCCCTCCCTTCCGGACCGGCGATGAACTCCGCGAATTTCAGCGCCCGCTCAGGCTGTTTGCTGAAGACGGACACGGCCACCGGCACCGAAACGGTCGGTGCCCCGGCGATGGGCAGTGTGTCCATGTCGCCGGGCGACTGCCGCTGGAACACGTCGAAGCCAATGGCCGCGTCCACTTCGCCCAGACGGATATGGCTGGCGACCTGCTGGCAGTCCGAGGCGAAGGTCACGATGCGCGGGCTCACGCTCTCATAAAGGCCCGCCTTCTCCAGCGCGGCCACGGCGATGCTGCCCAGACAGACGGACTTGGGATCGCCGATGGTTACCCGCAGGCCGGCCCGGCCCAGATCGGCCAGACTCTGGAGGCGGGCGGGGTTGCCCTTGGGCACGCAGATCACCGGCAGCAGCCAGCAGACGGTCCGCCGGGTCGCCGGGTCCACCAGTTTCTCGGCCTCGGCCCGTTCCATGTAGTCGTCGGAACCGGGGATGTAGAGATCTCCGATTCGTTCCATCTTCATCTGATTGAGCACGGTGCCGGAACCGCCGAAATGGCAGTCCACGGCGATGCCGGTGCGCTCGGCGAAGAGACGGGCCACCTCGCTGGTGGCGGGCTGGCTGGCCGCTCCGGCGAAGACCAGCAACCGTTCGGAGGATGCCGTGCCAGCATCCCTGCCCAGCAGAATAAAACCGATGCACCCCACCAGCACCACGATGCCGGCGACGAAAAACCATGTCTTGCGTCCAAACATTGGTATTCCTTTCAGCCGCCGCACACGGGACAGGTGGGATTGCGTTTGACTTTCATTTTGCGGAAACTCAGGTTCGCCAGATCGAACACGAGCAATTCGCCCACCAGCAGCGTGCCGAAGCCGGCAATGGCCTTGATGGCTTCGAGAGCGGCGATGCAGGCCGCCGTCCCGGAGGTGGCTCCGAAAACCGGAAATTCCCGCCGCCAGGCGGGGGGATTCTCCGGATACAGGCAGGAAAGACAGGGGCCTTGGCCGGGCACCACGGTGGTGACTGTGGCGAAGGTGTCGTACATGGCCGCGTCCACCATCACCTTGCCCTGCCGAACCGCCTCGCGATTGAGCAGAAACCGCTCGGAAAACAGCGGCGCGGCGCTGACCACCACGTCCACCGACGCCACCAGCTCCGCCGCGTTGTCCTCGCCGACGTTGGCGGAAACCCCCGCGACCGCGATGTCCGGGTTCAGCTCGTTCAGGCGGCGGCAGGCGGAATCCACGCGGGGTTTGCCGAGCCAGTCCGTGGTCATGAGCAACTGCCGGTTGAGGTCGCTGGGCTTCACGTTGCCGCCGTGGGCGATCACCAGTTTTCCGATGCCGGCCGCCGCCAGCTCGTAGGCCACCACGCCGCCCAGCCCCCCGCAACGGGAAACCAGGACGGAGGCGCCCTTCAGCTTTTCCTGCCCCTCCTCGCCAAATCCCGGCGTCCACATCTGCCACTCGTACCGCGCCCGGTCCGCCGCCGTCAATGCCACCCGTTTTGCCATGTTGGCCTCGTCTTTCGCTTTTGCCATGTCTCTCAGCCTCCGGCCAGAGGGGCCATCAGGGTCACGGTGACACCATCCCGCAGAGGCGGCGCCTCGTCCCATTCCGCCTGCTCGTCGCCCACAAAGACCAGGGCGCTCGGGCGCGGTGTCCCCGCCTCGTCCAGCAGGAGCCCGGCCAGCCGCTCGGGGTGCATTCCCGCCACCGTCCGCAGCAAATCCAGAAGTCCCGCACCATCGGGCAAGGCAACGGGTTCCGATGCCAGACCCGCCGCATCCTTGAACTGGGCCACGTATTCCACTTGAATCTTCATCCGGCGCGGTCTCCTTCTGGAAGGTTGCGGAACGGCCGGGGCCGGAGGGTCGGCCTCGGAGGGGAAATCCGTATATAAGTATCATACTTGACTACCGGTGCCGACGGCGGGGAAAACCTGTGAAAGATTCGCGAAATCGCGACGCGCAACAAGCGCGGCGGGGGCCGCGCCTGCTGG
>LVAZ01000146.1 GCA_001603055.1 Victivallales bacterium Lenti_02 | reverse complement strand
CCCGGCCCGCCTCTACCTCGATTCCCGCGGCATCGACCCGCCCACCGCCGACCAGTTCTGCATCGGCTACGCCCCCGATTCCTACGACGCCACCATCGGCTGGGCCATGCAGCAGGGCTACACGATGGACGACCTCCTCCGCACCGGCCTCGTCACCCGGCGCGAAGACCAGCCCGACAGCGCCCCCTACGACCGCTTCCGCGGCCGCATCATGTTCGCCATCCACGACGAACTGGGCAAGGTCGTCGGTTTCAGCGGCCGCGTCATGGACCCCGACGCCAAAACCGCCAAGTACGTCAACAGCCCGGAAAGCGAGTTCTTCCACAAAAGCCGGATTCTCTACGGGTTCCATCTCGCCCGCCAAGCCTTCAAGGAGAGCGGCTGCGCGCTGGTCTGCGAGGGCCAGTTGGACGTGATCGCCTGCCACCGGGCCGGCCTGACCCATGCCGTCTCCGCCCAGGGAACCGCCTTCACCGAGGACCATGTCCGCCGCCTGCAGCGCTCGACCAAGCGGGTGCTGCTGGCCTTCGACGCCGATTCCGCCGGGCGCAAGGCGGCCCTGCGCAGCATCGAGCTGTGCCATGCCGCCGACCTCTCCGTGGGCGTCATCCCCCTCCCCACCGGCGAAGACCCGGACAGCGTCTTCCGGAAATCCGGGGCGGAAGGATTGCGGCACACGCTGGACGGCGTGGTCGAAGCCATTCCCTTCGCCTTCGCCAGCGCGCGCGGGGCGATCGACGCGGCGACTCCGGAAGGCATGGCGAGCGTGGTGCGCGACGTGCTCTCGCTGGTGGTGCCCCTGCCCTCGCCGGTCACCCGCGTCGCCCATGCCCGCTGGCTGGCCAAAGCCATCAACCTGCCCGAAGCCCCCGTCCTCCAGACCCTGGAACAGATGCTCCGCCGGCAGGCCATGCTCGCCGCCCCGGCCGAACCCCATAACCGCCAGGCCGACGGCCGACCGTCCCGAGGCAACGACCTGCCCGCCTTCGTCGCCCCCCCGCCCCTGCTCGCCCCCTCCCAGGAGGACAAGGCGCTCTGCGTCCTGCTCGAACTGGCCCTGCTCTCCGCCACGACCGGGGGGCTGGTGGCCCAGAAGGTCCCCCACGATCTGGTCGGCCAAACCCCCGTGGCCGAGGCGCTCAATCTCGTCCTCGCCCATGTCGAGGAAGGCGAATGGCGCGAGGGAGTGGACGAACTGCGCCGGCGAGACGATCTCCTCGCCAACCCCGACATCGGCAAAATCCTCCTCTCCGACCATCACCGGAAACTCGATCCCGAACAGGCCGACGAGGCCGGAACCGCGCGGAACACGGTGCGCCTGCGCCTGGAGAAGGCCATCGACGACTGCGTCCTCCACCTCCGCCTCCGGGACCTCGAACAGCGCCTCGCCGCCAATCAGCAGGCGCAGGCAACCGCGACCGATCCCGAAACCGCCCGCAACCTCCAGCGCGAGCACTTCGAGCTAATCATCGCCAAACAGGAACTCCGCCGGGCCTTCTCCGGATAGGCTCAGCCATCCCGCCGACGGGGCGGAAACTGGTGCCGAATCTCGTTGTAGCAGTCGGGACAGACCCCGTGCGAGAGGTCGGCCCCCGTCTTCTGCTTGATGTAGGTCTCGACCGGCTGCCACTCCGCGCTGTCCGTGCGGATTTTGCCGCAGTAGCTGCACACCGAAAGCACCCGCTGCAACTGCCGGAGCTGCACATGGGTGCGCACCCGCGCCAGCAGT
This sequence comes from Victivallales bacterium Lenti_02, assembly GCA_001603055.1. Lineage (GTDB taxonomy): Bacteria > Verrucomicrobiota > Lentisphaeria > Oligosphaerales > Lenti-02 > Lenti-02. The sequence continues at coordinate 3,569 of LVAZ01000146.1, read as the reverse complement.
TCCGCGCTCTGGAACGGCTTGGTGATGTAGTCCACCCCCCCCATCTGGAAACCGCGCACAATGTCCGCCGACCCGGCCATGGCGGTCAGGAAGATCACCGGAATGCCGGCCGTGCGCAGGTGCCCTTTCAGGCGGTGGCACACCTCGAAACCATCCAGCTCCGGCATGGTCACGTCCAGGAGAACCAGCGAAGGTTGCAGGGAAAGCGTGGCATCGAGCCCCTCCAACCCGGTCTTGGCCTCGGCGACTTTGTAACCCTCGCGCTCGAGCAGAAGACGCAGGATGTGGCGGTTCTCGTCCTCGTCGTCCACGACCAGAACCAGAGAACCAAGCAGGGAATCGGGGATGCGTTCGTGCGAGCTTTTCTGCATATCGACTTTCCGCCAGGTAGTCCCCAGCCTTGGAACCGGAAGACCGGCACCATCCGTCCCCACACAGATGTTTCCGATGAATAGTATAGAGGATAGTGTATCCCTTCTCTTCCCGGCGGGCAAGGAACTCTTGGCCCGGAAAAGCCGGGAATTTACTGGAAACAAACGGCCATGCAGGCGTTGCCGGCCGCCGCCGCCACCCCGTCCCCCCCATTCGCGGAGAAATCCGGTTGCATGGCCACCTATCCGTGCTATGGTTCGCCCATGTCGAAGATGTTCGGGGCAGACGAGTCCGTCAGAATTCCGTTCGGTGTCCAGAAATCGAGTATCCCCCGGCAGACAGATTAGGTAGGGACCAACCATGCTGAAACGTAGTCCGCTGATCCTGCTGTTGCTCCTTCTGGGTCTTGCCCGGCAGGCGGGTGCCGCCGACGAGTCCAACCCGAATCCGGCGCGCTTCGCCGCCTTGCAGACGCGGGCCGGCGAACTCGAGGCCGCAGGCAACTTCAAGGCCGCCGCCAAACTCCATGCCCGCAGCAAGGTCTACGCGCCCGACGACCGCGCCCGCGCCAAGGCCCTCCTCAGCGAGGCCGACGGCTACTACGCGGCAGGCATCTACCGGAACTCCAAGGACGCCTACCTCAACCTCCTCCGCTCCTATCCGCTCTACACCCCGCAGAGCCATGTGCTCCAGCGCCTGCGCGAAATGGCCGAGCTGTACGTCGACGGCTCCATCGGCACCTTCAGCCTCAAGGATGTGCCCATGGCCATCGAAATCTACGAGACCATCATCCAGGAAGCCCCCACCGCCAAAGGCACCATCAACGACCACCTGCGGCTGGCCGAACTCCAGACCGCCAGCGGCCGCCAGGCCGAAGCCCTCGTCACCTACGAGGAACTCTTCCGCCGCCATGCCGGTCGTTCGGAACTCGGCACCGCCCGCCTCGCCTTCGCCCAGGCGCTGACCGACCGGGCCAAAACCGGCGGCGACGGCGACGGCCAGCTCGCCCGCCAGGCCCGCCGCCAGCTCGCGGCCTTCGTCCAGGAACAGCCCACCCATCCCCGCCGGGCCGAAGCCGAAGGCATCATCGCCGTCCTCGACGAGCAGCAGGCATCCAGCCTCTACAGTCTAGCCGTCTTCTACACCAACCCCGTCCATCGCCGCCTGCCCGCCACCCGGCGCTACCTCCAGGACATCCTCCGCAACTATCCGAACACCGCCGCCGCCGGGCAGGCCAAACAGCTTCTGGCCGATCTGTTCCAGGACGACGGCAGCGGCACCGGCCTGAGCGCCGCCGAAGCCGAGGCCCGCGCCGATCTGGTGTCCTCCCCGATGCTCACCGCCAAGGTCGTGGAGATGCTCAACACCATCCCCGACCCGCCCGAGCCGGCCGGAACACCCAAGCAGTTCCCCCCCCTCACCGAGGGGGACGACCCCAACAAATTCCTGTTGCCCCTGGGCGACGTGAACGTGCTCGAATAAGGGAGAGCAAGGCAAATGAGACAGGTTCCGATGACCATGCACCTGCGTCTGGCTCTTCTCGTCGCCCTGGTCGGCCTCCTCTCCGGCTGCCAATACCGCTGGGGCTCCCTCATGCACCCCCAAATTCAGACCCTCGCCGTGGGCCGCGTCGAAAACGCCACCCGCGAACCTCAGCTCGAAGGCATCTTCCGCGCCAAGCTGGCCGAGCGGATCATGAACGACGGCTCCCTCCGTCTGGTCCCCATCGACGAGGCCGACGCCATCCTCGACGCCAAGGTCCGCAGCATCGATTTCACCGCCCTCGCCGCCACCAAGCAACGGGACAAGTCCGCCCGCCAGGAGGACAAGGACGAGTACCAGACTTCCCTCTACCGGGCCACCGTGACCGTCGAAGTCACCGTCGTCGTGCCCGGCAAGACGACTCCCCTGGTCGCCACCCGCACCGTCACGGGCGTGGGCGACTTCAATCCCCTGCCCGACCTCCAGATCGCCCGCCGGGCCGCCTACGACCTGGCCCTGCGCGACGCCGCCGCCAAGGCCGTCGCCGAAGTCACCGAGGCCTGGTAGGCGGACCCCTCTTCCACCGGCCCTTTCAGGCAGAGGCGCGATGATCCGCATTGGCCACGGCTATGATCTGCACCGGATCGTCCCGGACCGCCCGCTGATTCTGGGCGGAGTGACCATTCCCTGGGACCGGGGACTGCTCGGCCATTCCGACGCGGATGTCCTCCTGCACGCGATCACCGACGCCGTCCTCGGCGCCCTCGCCCTCGGCGACATCGGCCGCTGGTTCCCCGACACCGATCCCCAATGGCGCGGGGCCGACAGCGCCGCCCTCCTCCGCCAAGTCCTCGCCGACCCCCGCGTTCAACCCTGGCGGCTGGTGAATCTCGACGCCACCCTCCAGGCCGAACGCCCCAAGCTCGCCCCCCACATGGACGCCATCCGCCAGTCCATCGCCGACATCTTCGGGGCCGATGTTGCCGCCGTCTCGGTCAAGGCCAAGACCATGGAAGGCACCGGCCCCATCGGCCAGGGCGAAGCCATCGCCGCCCACGCCGTCCTCCTCCTGGAACCGGCCCCTCAGCCCTGATTCCCGGAATTCGACCCTCGCCGGGGGCGGTACAATGCGGAAAACCGTCCCCGGCCTTGTTTCACTGCGTCCATGAAGTCCACTGCGTCCACTTCCCAGCGCGGGAAACCCGGAATCAGCGGGTCGGGGGCGGGGCTTCGCGGACGGCGGCGCCGGCCTCGTCGCTGAGAACGAGAATGGCGAACCGCTGCACGTCCGTCACGTCGCCGGTGCTGACGCTGGCATAGTCGAAGCGTCCCCGCAGATCGGTGTAGCCGTCCTTGAAGAAGACCACTTGGCCGCTGGCGCGGCGGGCGTAGACTTTCACGTAGACGGCGGGCAGAGGCTTCCGGGTCTCCGTCCGGACCACCTGAATCTGGCCGTAGGCCTCGATCACCTGCACCGTGAAGGCATGGGGATAATGGGGCTTGAGTTTGCGCTGGCCGCTGCCGACCACCTCGATCATGGTGTTCACACTGGCGAATTCCGGCGGGATGGGCAGGTTCCGCACGGTCTGCCCGGCTGCCAGCTCGATCCGCTGGGTGGCGTTGGGGCGGATGATGGAGAACTGCTCGGCCACATCCATCAGGAACGGGGTGCGCGAGAAGAGCAGCTCCAGGTCCATCCGGTAGAAATTCACCTC
>LVAZ01000145.1 GCA_001603055.1 Victivallales bacterium Lenti_02 | reverse complement strand
GAGCCAGAGGGCGTAGGCGGGGCTGCGCCAGCCGGGGATGGCCGCCGCCGGTTCGGCGGCGGGCGCGGGATTGCGGATGGCGAGGGCCAGTTCCCAGCGCAGAAGGCGCAGGGCGATTTCCCGGTTTTTATGCTGGGATCGGGTTTCGTCGCTGCTGGCGGCGATGCCGCTGGCGGGGTGGGTGACGCGGATGGCGGAGCTGGTCCGGTTGCGTTTCTGGCCGCCGCGCCCGGTGCCCCGGAAGGCGTCGGCCCGGCAGAGGGCGAAGAGTTCGGCGTCGTCGAGGAGCAGGGCTTGATCCCGTTCGCGCCAGTCGATGGCGGGGGCGGTTGCCGGGGCCGGGGGGGCGGTTTCCTCGCCGGGGAGGGCGAGACCGAAGAGTTCGGCGGCGTTGTCCCAGAGAATCCAGCGGCGTTCGCGGTCCGTGAGGGGAAGGGCGCGGAAGCGTTCGAGATAGGTGCAGGGGTTCTGCCAGGGGGCGTCGGTGCCGTAGAGCACGCGGTGGCTGCCGTGGGCGCGGATGATGCGCAGGAACTGCTCGTCGGGCAGGTCGCCGAGAACGTAGGATGTGTCGAGGTAGACCGGGGTTTTGGCCAGGCAGGTCTCGACCTCGTCCCACTGCCGCCAGCCGCCGAGGTGGGCGGCAATCAGGATGAGGCCGGGGACCCGCTCCGCCAGATTGGCGAAGGCGGCGGGGGTGGTGCGGTAGGGGGCGGGCAGGCCCACGTCCTCGCCGGCATGGACGAGGACGGGAAGCCCCAGCCCCGCGCAGGATTCCCAGACCGGGTCCAGGCGGGGATCGTCGAGGGTGAAGGTCTGATATTCGGGATGGAGCTTGAGGCCGAGCAATCCCAGGGAATGGAGGCGCTCGATCTCGGCGGCGGGCTGGGGGAAGTCGGGATGGATGGTGCCGAGGGAGAGAACCGGCCACTCGTTGGCGGCGGCGGCCCAGTTGTTGATGCTGCGGACCTGTTCCGGCTTGGTGGCGATGGGGCAGTTCAGAGCCCCGTCGCAGCCTGCCTCGCGCAGCCGCCCGAGCAGGCCGTCCCGGGTGCCGTCGAAGTCGGGCACGATTCCCGCCGCCCGGCCGATGGCGGCGACGGCCGCGCGGGCGACGGCATCGGGAAACACATGGGTATGGCAGTCGAAGACAGGCATGGCGGAATTCCGGGGACGGAGATGGACAGGACCGGCGGAGAACGTAGTTTTTCCCGGAGAGTTTGCGAGCTTTGGCGCGACGGGTTCCTTCCCGGGCGGGAATGGGCTACATTGCCGGGGCATGCACGACCATCCTCGAATTGCGGAGAAACCGATGAAACCGATACTCGAACGTCTGGCCGCCGGTGAGATTCTGGTCTGCGACGGGGCCATGGGCACCTTTCTGCAGGAGAAGGGGCTGCAACCCGGCGACTGCCCGGAACTATGGTGCGTGGACCGGCCCGGGGACGTGCGCGACATCCACCGCAGCTACCGTCTGGC
>LVAZ01000144.1 GCA_001603055.1 Victivallales bacterium Lenti_02 | reverse complement strand
GTCCTGGAAGCGTAGAGCCGCCGGGCGGGGAGTTCAGAGTTCAGAGTTCAGAGTTCGGAGTTCGGAGTTCGGAGTTCGGAGTTCGGAGTTCGGAGTTCAGAGTTCGGAGTTCGGAGTTCGGAGTTCGGAGTTCGGAGTTCGGAGTTCGGAGTTCGGAAGGAAGAGGGGAAGGAGGCTGAGGCACGGACTGCGAACGGGGCGGGTCTGTCCGTCCCCGTTTTCCGTCCCCGTTTTCCGTCCCCGTTTTCGCCCGTTTTCTCGCCGTCGTTCGTGCCGGACATCACCACCCTGAAAGCCGGCGCAAAAAAACGATACTGAAAATGTTGCACATTTTGCGCGTGAGGTATAGGATAGAACAAACGGACACCAATCCGCCAAGCGGCAACCGTTTGCTTGGCGAACGATACGTGAAGGACCCGAATTATGAGTGCGACGTTCTTTAGGCAGCGCCCTGGCAAGGGCCTGCTTGCATTGTCCACACTGTTCTTTCTCCTCATGGTTTGGCCGGTGCCTGCGGATGATGAAGACGACAAGCGGGTGAAGGAGCAGATCGAGGAGGTCAGCCAACTCTTGGCCACCGGAAATACCCAGCAGGGGCTGCAGGGGCTGGACCGCCTGCGTCAGCGTTACCCCGACCATCCGCTGGTGCTTACTGCGGTTGCCCGCATTCTGCTCATGCAGAACAACGCGCAGGGTGCCATCGCCATGCTGAACCAAGCTCTCGAAAAGCACCCCAACCACCCGATGGCCACCGCCAGCCTGGCTGATATCGAGCTTCGCATGGCTCGTGGCGAACAGGCCCAGAAGTGCCTCGACGACGCCCTCGCGGTGCATCCCGACAGCCCTGAACTGCTGCTTGTCGCCGCCCAGCTCAAAATGATGCAGCAGGACATCGCCGCTGCCCAGCCTCTCTTCCAGAAGGTCGCCGACAACACGGCGGCCCACCGGGAGATGCGCTTCCAGGCCCACTCCCAGCTTGGCGCCATCCTCGCCCAGCAGGGAAAGCACCCCGAGGCCGCCGAAACCTTGGGCAAGGCGCTCGGCATACAGTGGCACCCCGAAGTCGCCCTCGCGGTTGCCGATCAGGCCGAAAAAGCCGGGGACGTGCAGGGCACCCTCCGGGCTGTCAACAACTTCACCATGATGATCATGTACCAGCAGTATGCCCAGATCAAGGACCGCGCCCTCGAACAGCTCCGCCCCATCGAGCGGCGCGCCAAGATTCGGGAGATCGAGGCCATCCTCGCCGAGGGCGACCACACCAAGGCCAAGCAGCGCATCGACAGCCTGAACCGAGAACTCATCAAGGACGCCAAGGCCTGGGGCGAGCTTGGCCCCCAGATGCGCCGCGTCGAGATGATCCAGCGCACCCAGCTCCTCGAAGAGGGCATCCAGAAGGGCCACGACATCAACTGGCTCAACAACATGGTCCACGGCATCAAGAGGCTGTCCTACGACCAGCAGGGCGAGCACATGGAAAAGGCCAACGCCGCCGTTGCCAAGGCCCAGGAGCGCATCGACGACGCCCATGCGGTCGAAATCCCCGCCGTGCTCGAACTCGCGCGCAACGGCTTCACCATCAGCGACCTCGACTTTCCGGACGCCGAGATGAAGAAGGTGCTGGAAGACAAGGGGCTCAAGCCCTACCGGGAGTTGAGCGTCGCCGCCAAGACAGCCCTGCGCGAGCACTTCGAGCCACTCGCCGCCGCCCGCCAGGCGCCGCCCTTCGAGCAGCACGTCCTGCCCTTCCTGGAGAACCCCACCGACGACGCTCTCCGCAAGACCCTGCTCACCAGCTTCATGGAGCATGCAGGCTCCTTCGACACCACCGCCGAAGGCGCGAGCCGCAAGCAACTCGTCCCCGACTGGGTGTGGCTCCAATCCGGCCAGCACGGGCCCAGCCTCCCCAAGGAAGTCGCCGACCGACGGGAGAAAGCCTATTCTCTGTGGAACGACTTCGACACTCTCGACCTGCGCAAAGCCGGCAGATGGGACGAGATCATCGCCGGGTACGACCGCATTGTCGCCCTCTACCCACGCCGCGAGGTTCTCATCAACCGTGCCCACACCCACATCTACGCCGGCAACTACCAGGCCGCCTGGGAAGACATGGCCCTCGTCGCCGCCATCTCCATGTATGAGATCGCCAGCAGCTACCGCCTCAGCGCCGGCGACCTGCAGGGCAACCAGCATGCGCTCAACTACCTGGGCCAGGCGCAAGCGCTCAAGGCCCTCGTCGAAGGCCACCGCAATGCCCAAGGCCCCGGTGCCAACGCCGCCTTCGTCGATGTGCTCGACGACCTCCGCAACGGTCGCTGGATCAAGGCTGCGGAGTTCGTCTCCGCCAACCACCTTCCGGGCAGCATCGAGAGTTGGTACGTCAGCCAGCTCCGCTTCGGCGACCTCCCCCAGACAAAGAAGATTCTTGATGCCCTGGCCACCGCGGCCGAAAGCACCAACGATCCCGATCGGCAGGGACAGCTCGTCCGCCTCGCCGAACCGCTTGGCAGCTACAGCCACCCTGCCTTCATCCTCATCCGCGCCCGTGCCGAAGCGGACGACGACAGCCGCCGGAAGTTACTTGACACGGCCGCCAGCATAGCCCCCCGCCACGCCGAGACCAGCGTCATGCTCGCCCAGCTCATGGAGAAGCAGGGCGAGTCCCGCGCCGCCCTCGTCCAGTACAACGTCGCCGCCATGGGCCTCACCGTCGCCGAACTCAAGGAGCCCCCCCGCCAGGAGGCCGCCCGCCAGCGCGACCGTCTCGCCCAGAGCCTTCGCGGCAATGCCAAGGACTGGGATTTCTACCTTTCGCTCTACAACGAGTACAGCAAGGAGATGTACGCCAACCCGCGCGACCGCCGACTCGCCGCCCGCACCGAGGCGATCATGAACCGCCTCCTGGGGCTCAACGCCAATCGCCTGGGCGTGCTCCTCTCCCGCGCCGACGCCCGCCGCTTCATCGACGACTACCAGGGGGCCCTGGACGACCTCGAGGAAGCCGCCCAGGAGATGCAGGGCCACGAGCGCCTGCCCATCGTCCACGCCGGCATCGCCGAATGCCATCTCAAGCTCGCCAACCACGACCTCGCCATGACGTTCTTCACCAAGTCCATCGACGGCGGGCACAGGACAAGCTACAACTTCCAGAAGCGCGCCGACCTCCACCGCTCCGCCGGCAACGCTCAGGCCGCCGTCGCCGACTACTCCGCCGCCCTCGAAATCAACCCCGAAGACACCTACAGCCTCCTCAAGCGGAGCGAACTCTACGAGTACCAATTCGAGGACGATGCCAAGGCCCTCGCCGACCTCGAAAAACTCAAAGCGCTGAACGAGAAAGCCAACCGTTCCAACACCGTCGTCAGCATACGTCTCCTCGGCATCCAGGGACGCATCCTCAACCGCACCCTGCGCTGATTGTCACTCCAAATCAAAGGATTCCCACCATGAACACTTCCGCCTGGATGAGCTGGGAGGGTGGCGTCGATCTGGTCGCCCTCACCCCCGGCGCCCCGCAGCCCACCATCATCGTGCATGTCGCCCGCCTGGTCCACACACCCGTCGGCTCCGCCCCCTCCGGCATGATCCTCCTGCAAACCGACCCCCAGGCCCAGCCGGAACTGATGGGCTTTGTGTCCGCCGATCCTGCCGTCGGCCGCTACTTCGGCCCGCGCATCTTTGCCGGCACCCCCTTCGAGAACGCCCCCGTGCTCGACGCCTCCATCGAGATCGCCGTCGCCGGCGATGCCGTCGCCGCCATTGTCCAGGTCGCCGGGCGCCGCCTTGTCTCGACGCTGTCGGGCCTCGGCGCCCTGGAGTCGATCGTCCGTGAACCCGCCGCCATGCCTCCCTTCCGCCAGATGGTCGTCGAAGCCCCTGCCGCCCGCGCGGAACTGACCGTCGACGGCAAACCTGTCGCCATCGTGCTGCCCCCCTTCGGCATCACCGGCGGCCCGCCCGCCGTCTGGGCACCCGCCGGCATCTACTGCCGCTGACGAATCCAATACGAAGAGTCCGCTATGCATGCCTGCGGAACCGGCAGAAGGGATTGCAGGCAGCGGGTGCAGACTCTACATTCGTCGTGGCCATAGCATGGGGGAATTCCCTGCCAGCGCATAACTCAAGACGCCGAAAACGAATAGCTGCCGTAGTCAACCCAAGCCTTTTCCTGCGCGATTTCTGCCGGGTTCTCCCGCCGCGCAGGTTTTCGGTGCCATCATGAAACGCCCCAACATTCTGATCCTCTACACCGACCAGCAGCGCTGGGACGCCCTCGGCGCGGCAGGCAATCCCCATATCCATACCCCGAATCTGGACCGGCTGGCCGGAGAGGGCGTCCGCTTCGACCGCTTCCATGTGCAGAATCCGGTGTGCATGCCCAGCCGCTACAGTTTTCTGACCGGTCAGTACTGCTCGACCCTGCGGGTGCTGGACAACGGTGTGCCCGTGCCCGAGGACGCGCCCACCCTGCCCAGTCTCCTGCGTCCCTACGGCTATTCCTGCGCCAACATCGGCAAGCTGCATTTCCTTCCCCACGCCAACCGCGACCACCGCTCGGCCCATCCGGACTACGGGTTCGACCATCTCGAGATCAGCGACGAGCCGGGCTGCTACGAGGACGCCTACCGGGCCTGGATTCGCGCCCGCGACCCCCGCGAGCTGGCCTATGCGAGCCTGGGCCTGCCGCCCGCCGCCGAGCCGCTCGAAGGGGTGGTCCGTCCCGGCGACCGGGTGGCGCATCCGCCGGAACGCTTCCCCTTCCGTCCCCTGCCCTACCGGGGCCGCAGCGACTTCACCCACACCGCCTTCGTGGCCGAGCAGACCAGCGAATATCTGCGCGGACACAGCGGGCAGGACAAGCCGTTCCTCTGCATCGCCGGTTTCTACTCGCCCCACAGCCCCTGGGTCGCGCCGCAGGAATTCCTCGATCTCTACGATCCCGCCGACCTGCCCATCGCCCAATTCCCCGAGACCATGAGCCGCGAGCGCCAAGGTCACGTGTACAGCGACGAGGAACTGCGCGGCGCCGTCCACGGCTACTACGCCATGTGCAGCGAGGTGGACCACCATGTGGGGCGCATTCTCCAGACCCTCGACCAATGCGGTCTGGCCGAGGACACCATCGTGGTCTTCACCGCCGACCACGGCGAGTTCCTGGGCGAATACCTGAACTATGGCAAAGGCTTCCCCGCGCCCGACTGCATCGCCCGCGTGCCCTGCATCGTCCGCTGGCCCCGGGGAATCGCGGAACCCGGCCGGGTCTGCCCCCATCTCGTCGAGGCGGTGGACATGGTGCCCACCCTGCTCGAATGCGCGGGTATTCCGGTGCCCCGCCACATCCAGGGCAAGGCTCTGCCCCTCGCGCCCGACGCGCCCCCCACCCGGCAATCGGCCCTCACCGAAATGCGCCACGCCCGCTCGCTCCGCACCCGACAGCACCACTACATCGTCCGCCTGGACGGTAGCGAAACCCTCTACGACCTCGACCTCCCCCATGGCCAGTACATGGACAAGGCCGGCGACCCCGCCTACCGGGACCTGCTCGCCGAACTCCGTCTGGCCATGCTCGGACGCCTGCTCCAACTGACCAGTCCCCTCCCCCGCGCCGCCCACTACTGATTCAAGGCACGGTGAGGCAGCGGGCCCGGCCCAGGAACAGCCCCGCCAGGAGCAGAACCAGCGCCAGAACAAGAAACGGCGCGGACCAGTCGGTGACGCGACGGCTGACCACGTACTCCACCGGCACCCGCTCGAATTCGTCGATCCGGCGCATGGCCTCGGCGAACTGGCCGGCATCCCCGACCGGCAGATGGAGCCCCCCGGTGGTTTCGGCCAGGCGGCGGAGGGACTCCCCGGCCCGTTCCGGCGACACGGGCGCGAAGCGGTCGCGCGCCAATCCCCGCCGCCGCACGAAGGCGTGGTCGCCGCCGACGCCCACGGCATGGACCGCAATCCGCGCCTCCCGCGCCAGTTCCGCCGCCTGGAGGGGCGACAGGGGCGCCGCCACATTGTCCTCGCCGTCGGTGAACAGCACCAGCACCCGGCGGGGGGCGGGGGAGTCGCGCAGTTGGTCCGCGCCGGACACGATGGCCCCGGCGATGCTGGTGCCGTCGGGGACCAGCCCGGTTTCAAGCTGTTCGAGGCGGCGCAGCAGGAACCGGTGGTCGAAGGTGGGAGGACAGGCCAGATAGGGACGCTGGGCGAAAACCAGCAGCCCGATCCGGTCCCGGGGACGGGCTTCGACGAAGCGGGCCAGCTCCGCCTTGGCCACATCGAGACGGCTTTTCAGCGCGCCCGAACGGACGGCTTCGGCAATGTCCTCGGGCATGCTGCCCGGCACCCCGTCGTAGAGGTCCATGCTGCCGGAAATGTCCAGCGCCAGCACCAGGTCCAGCGCCTCGCGCCGCTCGTGGCTGACGCTGGCGGCCTGCTGCGGTCCGGCGAGGACGAAAAGCAGGGCGACGGCCCCGCCGAATTCGAGCAGCAACGGCCGCAGCGGGGGGCGCGGGGCGGCGGTGGCGGCTTCCAGCCCGGCCAGCGAGGGGATGCGGAGGGCGGGGGGACGGCGGCGGG
>LVAZ01000638.1 GCA_001603055.1 Victivallales bacterium Lenti_02 | reverse complement strand
CGAGGCCCGGCGGATGCGCGACCAGGCCTGCGCCCGGATCGACCGGCTGGCCGATGCCGGGGCCGATTTCATTCTGCTAGTGAACGATATCGCCGGCAACGGCGGCACCTTCGTCTCGCCGCAGCACCTGCGCGAGTTCGTGCTGCCCTATCTGGGCGAGGAGGTGGCCCGCATCCGCGCGCGGGGCGCGCTGCCCTTCATCCACACCGACGGGAATATCATGGCCATTCTGGACGACTGGCTCGATCTCGGGGCCGTCTGCTATCAGTCGGTGGACCCGATGGCGGGGATGGACCTGGCCGAGGTGAAACAACGCTGCCAGGGCCGGCTGGCCCTGATGGGCAATGTGCAGTGCAGTCTGCTCCAGCATGGTTCGCCGGAGGCCATCCGGGCGGCGACGCTGGACTGCCTGCGGCAAGGCGCGCCCGGCGGCGGCTACATCCTCAGCACCTCGAACACGATCTTCCCCGGCATGCCGCTGGCGAACTACGAGCACATGCTCGGGGCCTATCGGGAATTCTGCGGCGGCGGCAAGCCGTGAACCTTCCGACGCCCGGCGGCGGCTCGCCCGTTGCCAAGGGGGGCTCGCGCCGTTATGGTACGCGGCATTTCACCAGCCACTGCCCGGCTCGCGCTTGGGCCTCGAACAGGAATCCCCGATCCATGCGACTTTCCCAGTTGATCGGCCAGCGTATCAAGGAAGCCCCCCGCGACGCGCAGTCTGCCAGCCATGTCTTTCTGATCCGGGGCGGCTACTGCCGCCCGGTCTCGACGGGCATCTACACCCTGCTGCCCCTCGGCCAGCGCATCTGCGCCAAGATCGAGGGCATCATCCGCGAGGAGATGAACCGCATAGACGGCCAGGAGATCCTGATGCCGGTCGTGCTGCCCGCCGAACTCTGGGAGGAAAGCGGCCGCTACCAGACCGTCGGCCCCGAACTGCTGCGCTTCAAGGACCGCAACGACAAGGCGATGCTGCTGGCCATGACCCACGAGGAGGCCGTCTGCCACCTGGCCCGCACCGAGCTGAATTCCTACAAGCAGCTCCCCGCCATGCTCTACCAGATTCAGACCAAGTACCGGGACGAGGCCCGCCCCCGGGCCGGGCTGATCCGGGTCCGCGAGTTCACCATGAAGGACGGCTACAGCTTCCACGCCAGCCAGGAATGTCTCGAAGCCTACTATGCCCGCTGCCACGAGGCCTACGAGCGCATCTTCCGGCGCGTCGGGTTGACGGAGTGCATGGCCATCGAGTCGGACTCGGGGATGATCGGCGGCGCCGTCTCCCATGAGTTCATGGCCATCGCCGACTGCGGCGAGGACACCGTTTTCGCCTCGCCCGACGGCAGCTACAAGGCCAACCGCGAATGCGCGGTGAGCCCTCTCGCCTACGCGATCGAGGAGCCCCTGCCGCTGGAGAAGGTCCACACCCCCGGCACCAAGAGCATCGAGGACGTGGCCGCCTTCCTCGGCATCGAGCCCGCCCGCACCGGCAAGGCCGTGTTCTACACCGACAACCAGGGCAAGCTGGTGTTCGTCTGCATCCGGGGCGACATCGAGGTCAACGAGGCCAAGCTGAAGAAGATTCTCCAGTCGCCCCAGCTCACCTTCGCCACCGACGCGGAAATCCAGGCGGCGGGGGCCGAGCCGGGCTACGCTTCGCTGCTGGCCATCGACTGCGCCAAAGTCCGCGTGGTCGTGGACCAGTCCTTTGTCCAGTCCCCGAATCTGGTCGTCGGCGCCAACGAGGCCGACTACCACATGCGCAACTTCAACTTCGCCCGCGACCTGGACGCGGCGGCGCGGGACCTCATCCGGGTGGCGGACATCGCCACCGTGCGCGAGGGCGATCCCTGCCCCGTCACCGGCCAGCCCCTGCGCATGCTCAAGGGCATCGAGGTGGGCAACATCTTCCAGCTCGGCACCAAGTACAGCACCGCCATGAGCTGCACCTATCTGGACCAGGACGGCAAGGCCAAGCCCTTCATCATGGGCTGCTACGGCATCGGCGTCGGCCGCACCATGGCCTCCGTGGTCGAGCAGAACCACGACGAGTACGGCCCCGTCTGGCCCCTCTCCATCGCCCCCTACCAAGTCCACATCTGCGCCCTCAACATCAAGCAGGACGACGTGCGCCAGGCGAGCGAGAAACTCTACGCCGACCTCCAGGCCGCCGGGATCGAAGTCCTCTTCGACGACCGCGGCGAGAAGGCCGGGTTCATGTTCAACGACGCCGACCTCATCGGCATCCCCCTCCGCGTGGTCATCTCCCCCAAGACCCTCGAAGAGGGCAAGGTCGAGTTCAAATACCGTCGCGGCCGCGACAAGGAGATGATCGGCCTCGACCGGATTTTCTCCTTCCTCGTCGAGGAAGTCGCCAAGGGGCGGTAGCCGATTGCGTGATCGGTTTCCCGGCCCGGCGGGCCGGGAAACCGTCATCCATATTACAGGCCGAGGACGAGGCGGAGTCCGAGGTCGACCCGTTGCAGGGT
>LVAZ01000637.1 GCA_001603055.1 Victivallales bacterium Lenti_02 | reverse complement strand
TGCGCGAAATTTTGCGTTTTCCCGGATGTTGTAGTCATCAACGAAAGGATTGCCTGATGAATTCCCGTCTGGTCTCCGCTCTCCGTTTCACCCTGATCGAGCTGCTGGTGGTGATCGCCATCATCGCCATTCTGGCCTCGATGCTGCTGCCGGCCTTGCAGCAGGCCCGGGCCAAGGCCCGTCTGATCAACTGCACCGGCAACCTGAAACAGATCGGGCTGGCCCTGATCATGTACCAGAACGACAACAACGAGCGCGTCGTGACGGGCTGGGACACGACCATCGCCGACGCCAACTACCGCACCCACTGGACCAAGCTGAAGGACTACTACAGCGACGACGCGGTGCGCCGGTGTCCCTCGAATGCCGACGACGGGCTGTGGTGCTACGGCATCTATGGTCCGATCGCGGGCAATGTGATGCACAGCACGGTGCCGAAACCCTCCGGCACCGTCCTCATGGGCGACAACACGGAGTTGAAGGCCGATTCCTACACCCAGTCCCTCGGTGCCTGGGAGCGGAACACCCACGGGCACTGGCGGCTGAGTTTCGGGCGCAATTTCACCGACAACACCTACACCTCCACCGGCGAGAACGCCCGCCGGGTGATGAACATCTTCGTCCACAGCCCGATGGTCAATCTGCTCTTCTGCGACGGGCACGTCGAGAGCCTCAAGGCCGAGCAGGCCTGGGGTGGCGACACCCCCTACGAGTACGGTCACGCCAGCAATATCTGGGACAACAAGTAGCCCCTGGGCCATCCGATTCCCCGCCCGCCGCGAGTTATTCTCCGGCGGGCTTTTCTTTCTCCGCGCCAGGTGGATGCGGTAGTTTCCCTGGCACGCGGCAAAGAAATATTTCAAGTATAGGTTTGAAGCGCCCGTCTCGCCGCCTATACTTGAACGGTCGGATCGTCAGGCACTGGACCGTGAAAGGACTGGCCGCATGGGCAAGACAGGCTCCACCACTCCCGAGCGGGTTCTCCGCGCCGCCTATGAACTGTTCGCGGCCAAGGGCTACGAAGGGACCACGACCCAGGATATCTGCAATCTGGCGCAGGCGAACATCGCCGCCGTGAACTATCACTTCGGCGGGAAGGAGAATCTCTACCGCGCCGTGTGGGAATATGGCGACGCCCGGGCCCGGCACCGCCAGGACACGGGCATCCCCGCCGATGCGCCGCCGGAGGAACGGCTGCGCCGGTTCATCGAGCTGCGGGTGCAGGCCTTGCTCGGCGAGGACGAGACCGGCTGGTTTGGCCAACTGGTCCACCGGGAGATGGCCAGCCCCAGCCCCTTGCAGGAGGAACTGCATGAACGGTTCCTGCGCCCGCGGTACCAGTGGTTCCGGGCCTTGGTCCGGGAGATCGTGGGGGAGGGGGTATCGGACCAGGAGGTGAGGCTGGCCGGATTCTGCATCCACAGTCCCCTGATCCACCTGAGCGAGATGCGGAGCCGTCCGGGTCCCCGGCACCGTCCCGCCGACGGGCCGACCAGCGACCCGGCCGCCTTGGCCGTCACGCTCTACACCTTCGCCCTGGCGGGCCTGCGCGAATTGCGCGCCCGCCACCAGACGAGTTGACCAGCAAGGGAATCCTGAGCGCCATGAAACGAGTTGTAGCCTTTTTGACGGTCGCCGCAGTCCTTGGTTTTCTGGGCTGGCGGATTTGGGAGAAAGTCCAGGAGAAACGCGCCCAGGGAACCGCGCAGAATGGCGGTGGCCGCCGGGGTGGCGGCGTGGTGCCGGTGGTGGTGGAGCCGGTCCGCCGCGAAACCATCCGCGACGTCCGTCTGTTCACCGGGACGCTGCGCCCCGACAGCGAGTTCGACCTGGCCCCCAAGATCGCCGGGCGTCTCAAGACGCTGACCGTGCGTCTGGGGGAGCCGGTGAAGCATGGGCAGTTGATTGCCGAGCTGGGTGCGGAAGAGCATGTCCGTCGCCTGGAAGAGGCCCAGGCCGCCCTGGAAGTGGCCCGTGCCAACGCCGAAAAGGTGCGGCTGGACGCCGAACTGGAAGACCAGGAGCTGGGCCAGCGGGTGGTCCGGGCGGAGGCCGAGCTGGGCATCGCCAGAGCCGCCGTCATGGAAAGCATGAGCAACCGGAACGTGGCCGAGCGGGAGTACGAGCGCGCCAAGGCCCTGCGGGAGAAGACGATCATGTCGCAGTCCGGGCTCGACGAGGCCGAGGCGCAGTATCAGGTCGCCACGGCCAGGGAGGAAGTCGCCCGCGCCCAGGTCGCGGAAAAGGAGGCCGCCCTGGCTTCGGCCCGGGTCAGGCTCTCCGAAACCCAGAAAAGCGCCCGCCATCATGAGCTTCTGCTGGCCCGGGCCCAGGTGGCCCAGAAGGTGGCGGCGGTGAAGTCCGCCGAGGTGCAGTTGGCCTACACCCGGATTGTGGCGGAATGGGAGGGCGACCCCCGGAACCGTTACGTGGGCAGGCGCTACGTCGACGACGGGGCCATGCTGACCAGCAGCACACCGGTCATCAGCGTGGTGGACCTGGGCCGGCTGCGGGCGCTCATCTACGTCATCGAGCGGGACTACCCGCTGATTCGGATCGGCCAGGAGGCGGAGGTCAGCACCGACGCCTATCCCGGCAAGACTTTCGCGGGCCGGATCGCCCGGATTTCCCAAGTCCTCCAGGAAACCTCGCGGCAGGCTCTGGTCGAGGTCGAGATCGAGAACGGGGACATGCTCTTGAAACCCGGCATGTTCGTGCGCCTGGCCCTCGAATTCGCCAAGCACGAGGATGCCACGGTGGTTCCCCGCGCGGCCCTGGTCCGCCACAACGACCGTCAGGGCGTGTTCCGGCTTGACGAGGCGGGCGGCACCGTGCGTTTCGTCCCGGTCCGGGCGGGTATCCTCGGCGGGGAGTCGGTCGAGGTGCTCGAACCGCCTCTGGATGGTTCGGTGGTGACGCTTGGCCACCATCTGCTT
>LVAZ01000143.1 GCA_001603055.1 Victivallales bacterium Lenti_02 | reverse complement strand
CCGCCTCGACATCGCGCTTGACGTCGTCGGAGACCTGGACCCCCGGCTTCTCGGCGGCGGGCGCGGCGGCACCGCCGAACAGAGACTCCAGGTCCTGGAGGCTCGTCTGCCCGCCGCCGGCGGCGTCCTGGGCCGCCTGTTGGCTGATGACCGGCCCGGCCGCCTCCTGGGCGCCCAGTTGGGCAATCCCGGAAAGACCGAGCAGGCCGAGGGCGGGCAACAAGGCCAGCGCGCGCAGGGCCGAGAGCCTGGAATTGATCCTTTTCATCATAAAACGCCTCCGAATGTCAAGCACCTTGTTGTCGTGCGTCGCAATCCAGTCCGTCATGTGGATTCTCACTGGGAACCCTCTGGTCTCGCGTCGGTCCTTCTGTCACTGGACATCAGCCGACTAGCTCATATCGTCTCATAAGGTAGGGGGCTATGGGAATTTTTCCTGTTTTCGCCCGTTTTTTCTGTTATTTCCTGCGGAATCCACCAAACCGGGTGGTTTCGGGTTCATGTGCTGCGACCGTGCCGGTCACCTCTGGCCGGGAGCGCGGACTCCGGGCTGGGGCATGCGGAGCCGCGCGGGATCGATCAGGTCGGCGGCGGGATCGAAGGTGCGGGTGATCTCGAAGCGGAGCGGTTCCGCCGGGGCGGTCGTGCCGGGCTGCATGCCGGGGCGGATTCTGCCGCCCATTCCCGCCGCGCCCATACCCATGTCCATGCCGCCGCCGCCCATGTCCATGCCGCCGCCCATGTCCATGCCGCCGCCCATCGTCCCGGCGCCTCCCTGGACCAGCTCGACGACGACCTTGTCGTCGCCGATGGAGATGACTTTGTAGTCCTCGCGCCTCTGGCTGGGACGATGGACGAGGGAGATGATCTCGTCCTTGCGGGGCGTGTAGCGCATCTGGGCGCGCAGGGCGGCCTCGTCCTGGCGGCTGCGGGATGCCAGGAAGAGCAGGCTGGCGCTCAGGTCCAGTTCGCGGGGCGTCTCGCCCTCGACCAGGGTGTAGCTCTGCTCGTTCCAGGTCAGGACGGCTACCCCGACATCCTTGGTCTCGTCGCCCGCCTGGCGGCGCTCCCGCCGGGCGGAGGCGACGACGAAGGGCCCGAACCGGCGGCGACCGTCGCTCTGGGGGGGGATGGTGTCGCCCACGCGGTAGCGGACGGGGCCGAAGCGCCGGGTCTGGGGGTTGAAGACATTGAAGAGGAGGAACCACTGGGCGGGGTCGTCGGAGTTGTTCGTCGTGATGCCGCGCAGGGCGATGGGCAGAGGGGCGTTGAAAGGTTTCTCGAACAGGCGGAGGTTGATGGCCAGCGGCGGGTAGGAGGCGGGGTTGGCCATGTTGGTGTCGTGGCGGAATTCCTCGAGGTTGGTGAAGGTGTCGAGGTCGTAGTCCAGACCGGCGTCGCTGGGGTCGTCGGGATTCAGGAAGGGGATGTGCTTCTCGACGTAGTTGGGGATGCCGTCCCGGTCGCGGTCCTCGACCTCGGGGTAGACATCCTTCTTTTCGGGGGGCTGTTCGGCGCCGCAGAAGCGGCAGACGAGTTCATCCGGGGGGATCAGGTAGTTGCAGCGGGGATTGACGCAGCGGAGATAGGGGAGCGGTTCTAGCAGGGAGCCCTTGCGGTCCCCCGCGGCGGCGAGAAAGGCGAAACGGTTGCCGGGAGCGACGAGGGCCTCGTTGGCCAGGTTGAGGTCCCGCGCCTGGTCGGGAGCCAGATCCTTGCCGGAGCGGAGGGACCTTACAGCCTTGTCCTTCTGCTCGGCCACCATGCCCCTCGCCTTGCCGATGCCCAACAGGACGACAATGATCCCGACCACCAGAGCGGTGAGGACGATGCCGAGGATGAGCTTCTCGAAATGCTGCCGCAGAAAGTTCAAGTATCCATTCCCCTTTTCGCTATTCGGGAGTGGTGAATTCCACCAGATCGAGGCGGACTACCGCCGTGATGTAGCGTTCCTGGAAGGCCCGGAGCTGCTCGCGGGTGAGCAGAACCGGCATCGCGGCCGCGCCGCCCATGCCGCCGCCCATGCCGCCATCCATGCCCATGCCCGGCATCGCACCGGCTTCCATGCCCATTTCCGCCCCCTGCATGCCGGCGGGGCCGCGGCGGCGGCCGCCGGGACGGGGGGAAGGCATGCCCATGCCGCCGCCCATGCCGCCGCCCATGCCGCCGTCCATGCCCATAT
>LVAZ01000636.1 GCA_001603055.1 Victivallales bacterium Lenti_02 | reverse complement strand
GGCCACCTACGAGAAGGCAACGGCGGGAAGCGGCACCACGACCGTGGCCGGGGTGCATCAGCTTCTGGGCAACCGGCTTGATACGGTCCTCGCTCCCGAACAGCGGGCCGAGCGGCTCGAGGTCATGCGGGAGTTCGCCGCCGCTCTGCGGACCGGCGACGGGGAGGCCCGGTCGCTCCAGCGGGAACGCCTGCTGGCTCTGGTTCCCGCCGGAACCGCTCCCGCCGAACAGACTGCCGTCGAGGAGGCGACCCGCCATTTCGAGGAGGTCATCGCCGCCAATGCGGCCGTTTCCCGGCAGGTCAGCCGGGTTCGTCTGCTGGTGAAGCTGGCCGTCGCCTCGCTGGCGGGGCTGGTGGCGTTCCTGGGCTCCGCCTATGTCCTCCGGGTCAAGGAACCCTTCGACATGGTGTCCTGGAGTCTCGGCAAGGTTCTCCGGAAGACGGGTTTCGCCCGTCCCCCGGCGACCCCGCTCGCCGAATAGCCCCCTCCGCCTGCCGCCACTCGACCCGGGTTATTCGATCTCGATGTAGTGGGCCTGGCTGAGGCCCGGACGGACGGGGCGGTTGAAGTAGAGCCGCCTGCCGTCGGGGGAGAAGGCGGGGTTGATGTGGGCGTTCAGTTCCCAGACGGTGGCGGCGGCCAGGAAGGTGGCCAGGATGCGGTCGGGCTTGAGGCTCCCCCGGCGGTAGAGCAGCAGATAGACCGGGTCGCTGCCGTACCAGGTTTCGGTGGCGATCCACTGCCGGTCGGGGGACATGGCGGGATGGCAGCCGGGGCCGGCCAGGGTCTCGACCACGCTGCTGTCCCGCCGCCAGCGGCGGAGTTCCCGGTTGTTGGGCAGGCCGTCCTCGACCTCGCTGTCGTGGCCGAACAGGGTGTCGCCGTCGTACCATTGGAAGTGCATGGGTTTGTGGCCGAACCAGACCAGGTCCGTGCCGTCGGCGCGGCAGGTGGCCAGCCCCCAGTCCTTGCCCCGCCCCGCGTAGATTTTGACGGCCAGATGGGAGCCGTCGGTGGACCACTGGCCATGCTGGAGGACGTACTTGGCGAGGTCGGGCTCGCCGATGGTTTCGGCGAAGGGTTCGAGGGCCAGGGTGGGGAGGACGAGGCGGCGCTCGCCGCTGTCGGCGTCCACGGTGTAGAGGCCGCGGGTTCCGGGCTCGGCGTCGGCGCGGTTCAGACAGACGAGGAACTGGTTGGCGTGGGCGTTGTGCTGCAACTGGCCGTCGATGGCGCCGAGCAGGTCCGCGCCGGTGTCGGCGTCCACCAGAAAGGTCTGGTGGTAGGAGACTTCGTAGGCGAGGCGGCGGTTGTCCACCCAGAGGGGCATGGCGGTGTTGTGGGTGCCGGTGCGGGGAATGTCGGCGAGTTTGCGGTGATTGGTCAGGTCGCGGTCGCAGACCCGCAGTTCCGCCGGGAAACGGGCGCGGGCGGTGGCGGGGGGCTCGATGAACTGCACGTAGGCGATGCGTTTGCCGTCGGGGCTTTCCGGGGAGGTGCCGTAGTAGCCGAAGCCGCTGAAGCCGTCCGCGCCGCCCACCCGGACGAGAGCGGACTCGGGGACCTCGCGGGGGGCGTCGGGCGGCGGGGGCAGCCCGCCGCTGCCGAGCAGGGCCACTTCGTCGATGTGGGTCCAGCTATTCTCGTTGTTGCCGTGGCAGACGAGACGGAGGAAGCGGGCCTCGACGCCGGGCAGGGGATAGTCCTCGTAGTGCCGTTTCGCCGTGGTCGAGCGCAGCCCCTCGGCCACGGTCCGCCAGATTTCGCCGTCGGTCGAGACCAGGAGGTCGCAGGTGAAGAAGCGTCCCTCGCGGGCCACCCAGCGGATGCGGCAGAGATTCACGGTGGCCACCGCCCCCAGGTCGAGGGTCAGGGTGGCGCCTTTGACGCCGGTGGCCCAGCGGGTGCCGGGAACACCGTCGATGGCGTGTTCGGGCCGGTGCTCGCCGTCGTGGTCCGAGGCGGTGGCGGCGAGCAGGCGCAGGGGGCGCGGCGCGGCGGCAAGGAGGCAGCAGCAGGCGAGCAGGGCAAACGGAACCAGGCGGCGAACGGTCATGGCGGCTCCCGGAGAGGTGGCAATACTTGGAGAACCATACCATCGGCGGCCCGCCCCGCAATGTCTTGCGGACCGGGGGAGAGCGTGTAGTGTGGAAGCAGCGTCGCAGATAGTGGGAGCGCATTTCTGCCTGCAGGCCACGTTTCTAACCGG
>LVAZ01000142.1 GCA_001603055.1 Victivallales bacterium Lenti_02 | reverse complement strand
TGCAACGCCTCCGGCGCCCACACCTTCCTCTACGGCCCCACCCGCCCCTACGTCCAGCGGCTCGCGGTCGTGCTCATGGACGGGCGCGTGCTCGAACTGGAACGGGGCACCCACCGGGCCGACGCCGACGGCAGCTTCGGCATCGAGCAGGCCGACGGCACCGTCGCCCGGGGCAAGGTCCCCGGCTACCTCTGGCCCCGCACCAAGAACTCGGCCGGCTACTTCGCCGCCCCGGCCATGGACCTCATCGACCTCTTCATCGGCTCCGAGGGCACCCTCGGCATCATCACCGAAGTGGAAATCCGCCTGATCCCCGCGCCGGAAACCAACTGCGGGGTGATGACCTTCTGGCCCGACGAGGCGGCGGCCCTGCGCTTCACCCGCGCCCTGCGCGAGCGCCGGGTCGAGCTGGGCATCGAGGCCATCGAGTACGTGGACCCGAACGCCCTGACCATGCTGCGCGAGCGCCGCGCCGCCCTCGGCGCCGCCTCCGGCGTGCCCGCCTGCCTGGACGCCGCCGCGCAGAGCGCCATCTACCTCGATGTCGGCACCGCCGCCGCCGCCCTTCCCAAAGTCCTCGCCGAACTCGCCGCCCTGGTGACCGCCTGCGGCGGCGACCCGGAACAGTGCTGGAGCGCCGTCGAGCGGGACGAGCGCGAACGCCTCCGCATCTTCCGCCACGCCCTCCCCGAGACCGTGAACGCGAAGATCGCCGAGGCCCGCAGGCTGCATCCCGGCATCACCAAGCTCGGCACCGACATGGCCGTCCCCGACGAGCATCTCGAACGGATCATGGCCGTCTACCGCGAAAAGCTCGACGCGGCGGGCCTGGTCTACGTCGTCTTCGGCCACATCGGCAACAACCATCTCCACGTCAACATCCTGCCCCGCCATCCCGAGGACTACCGCCGGGGCCGGGAGCTGTACCACGAATTCGCCAAAACCGTCGTCGGACTCGGCGGCTCCCCCGCCGCCGAACACGGCATCGGCAAGCTCAAGACCGACTTCCTCGAATTCCTCTTCGGCCCGGACGGCATCGCCGAAATGCGCGCAGTGAAACGCCTCTTCGACCCCGATTTCCGGCTCGGCCCCGGCATCCTCTTCGCCGCCGCCTGACCCCGACTGGCCGTTTTCCCCTCCTTGGGGTAAGGTTCTCTTGCTGTTTTCCACAACCTAGGAGACCGCCATGTCCACCGAGTATCATGGTCTTGCCCCGCTCGGCCGTCCCGGCCTGTCCCACCGGCGGCCCCTGGCGCTCTCCACCTTCCATTTCGGCGCGCCCTACTATCCCGAGCATTGGACCGAAGAGGAGCGCCGCGAGGACGCCGAGCGCATGGCCGAGGCCGAGTTCACCCTCGTGCGCATGGCCGAATTCGCCTGGGACATCCTCGAACCCGAGGAGGGGAAATTTGATTTCTCCCTGTTCGACGGGGTGATTGCCCGGCTGGGCAAGGAGGGCATCCAGACCATGCTCTGCACCCCCACGGCCACCCCGCCCCGCTGGCTGACCGCCGCCCATCCGGACATCCTGCGCATGGACTCGCGCGGCGTGCCCATGCAGCACGGTGCCCGCCAGCATGCCTGCCACACCAACCTCGTTTTCCGCGACTACTCCCGCCGCATCACCCAGGCCATGGCCCGGCACTACGCGGGCAATCCCCAGGTCATCGCCTGGCAGACCGACAACGAGTTCAACTGCCACTTCTCCGAATGCCACTGCCCCGCCTGCCAGGAGGGGTTCCAGAACTTCCTGCGCCGCAAATTCGGCAGCGACATCGGCCGGCTCAACCGCGCCTGGGGCACGGCCTTCTGGGCCCAGACCTACCAGGACTTCGCCCAGATTCCCACCCCGAAGCCGGACCGGCCCTGCTACGACAACCCGGCCCACCGCCTGGACTACTACCGCTTCGTCCGCGAGTCGGTGGCGGTCTTCCAGCACGAGCAGGTGGCCATTCTGCGCCAGGCCCAGCCCGGCTGGTTCATCATCCACAACGGTTGCTTCCGCCATGTGGACTACCGGGGGCTCTTCGGCCAGGACCTCGACGCCCTCGGCTACGATGTCTATCCCTTCTTCGACCCCGACCCCGACCACCGGCCCTACTCGCAGGCCTTCAATCTCGACCGGACGCGCGCCCTCACCGGCAACTTCCTCATCCCCGAGCACCAGTCCGGCGGCGGCGGCCAGGGGGGCTATCTCCACGACACCCCCGAACCCGGCGAGCTGCGCCGCATGACCTATTCCTCGATCGCCCGCGGCGCCGACGGCATCCTCTATTTCCGCTGGCGCACCTGCCGCTTCGGCGCCGAGGAGTACTGGCGCGGCATTCTCGACCACGACAACGCGCCCCGCCGCTCCTACGCCGAGGTGGCCCAGATCGGCCTCGAACTGAAACGGGTCGGCCCCGCCGTCCGCGGCACCCATGTCCGCGTGGACGTGGGGCTGGCGACGGGGGACATCGACATCGAGGAGGCCCACGACATTCTCAGCCTCGGCCTCCCCAATCCCCGGCAG
Organism: Victivallales bacterium Lenti_02; assembly: GCA_001603055.1. Classification (GTDB taxonomy): domain Bacteria; phylum Verrucomicrobiota; class Lentisphaeria; order Oligosphaerales; family Lenti-02; genus Lenti-02. The sequence goes on along the minus strand of LVAZ01000142.1, from coordinate 8,330 downwards.
AGCGCCCAGACGCTGCACGAGGAACTCAACCGGACCGGCTACGCGGTGGGCTGCGTCCATCCCGAGGACAGCCTCGGCGAACTCTCGCTCTACGTGATCCCCCACTGGGCCGTCTTCAACCCGGACTGGGTTCCCGCCCTGGAGCGCTTCGTGCTCCGCGGCGGCACCCTGGTCATCGGCGGCCGCACCGCGACCAAGAACCTGGACAACAACGTGGTCGCCGAAACCCCGCCCGGCTGCCTCCACGACCTGACCGGCGTCAGGATCGTCGAATACGGCCGCCAGAACTGCCCGGACAAACGGCCCCTCCGCATCACCTACGGCGCCGACCATGCCGTCACCGAAATGTGGTACGAAGTCCTCGATGCGAGCGACGCGGACGAACTGGCGACCTGGACGGGGCGGCACCTGAGCGGCAAGACGGCGGTGACTCGGCGGCGGCTGGGCCGGGGCGCCGTCTATTATGTGGGCACCATGCTCACCCTGCCGGTCTGGAACCTCATCTGGCCGCGCATCCGCGAGGATGCGGGCGTCGAGCCCCTGTGGCCCGGCACCCCGAGCCAGGTCGAGGTGGTCCTCCGCACCGACGGCCAACGCCGCGTCTGGTTCTTCATGAACCGGGGCGACGAGCGGGTGCGGCTGCCGCGGACACCGACGGGCGACTCGCTGCTCGACGACCAGGAGGGCGGCGGTCCCGTCTTCCTCGAACGCCACGGAGTGCTGATTATCCGGGAGCGCTAAAGACGGCAAGGGTTTGAGCCCCCCTCCGGCGACGGTATCTGGACTGACGGCCGACTGATCTCACTGGTCGAAAAACCGTCGTTCCAGGGCGGCGCAGAGGAAGTGGTAGATCGCCAGATGATGTTCCTGCACCTCGAACGTCTCGTCCGAGGGGGCCCGGAGGCAGACATCGGCATATTCCGCCAGCTTGCCGCCCTTGGCCCCGGTCATGCCGAGGACCCGCAGACCCTTCGCTTTGGCAACCGTCGCGGCAAGGGCTACACTACCCGAGTTGCCGGAGGTCGAGATGCCCCACAGAACATCTCCCGGCACCCCGTAGCCATACACCTGCTGGGCAAAGGGCAGGTCGCCGCCGTTGTCGTTGGCAACCGCCGTGTTCAGGGAATACTGACCCGTCAGCGCGATGGCAGGCAAGGCCCCCTGCAACTTCGCCCCCAGGTAGGCACCCCGCTCCGCATCCACGCCTTCAAGTTTCCGCCGCATCTCCGGACCGAGGGGACGGCGGCGAAGGAACCCCTTCATCAACTCGCCGACAATGTGCTCCGCGTCCGCCGCGCTCCCCCCGTTGCCGCAGACCAGCAACTTGCCGCCGGAGGCGAAACACGCCTCCAGCAACCCATACGCCGCCTCGATCTGGGACCGGCAGCACACCAGCCAGGGACGAGTCGAGAAGAATTCATCCATCATGTTTGATATCAAGTTCTTACATCCTTATATTACGGCTCGTGAAGTTACCCACAAAGCGGTGTGGAGAACTGGTCATGAATCCTCACAGCAACATGTTGATAACGTTTTCATCGAGTTGTCCACAGTTTTGTCCACCGGGTTGCTACGTACCTAAGTCCTTGCTCTCATCCTTCCTTCCCTTCGGTTGGTTGACTTGTCACCGTCCCTAATAATATTGATTCTCATTCAAAGAAGAGTAGCTTTCAACACCCTAAGCCTGTGAACACATAGGAACTGCCACCATGAAGGTAACGGTTTCCCGAGATAATCTTCTGCTGGGTCTGCGTCGGGTTGGTCCCTTCGTCGGCTCGCGGACGACTCTGCCGATTTTGAACAACGTTTTGATCGTGGCCGAAGGGTCTTCGCTGACCCTGTCGACCACGGATATGGAGGTGTCGATTCGGACTTCGGTTCCCGCCTTCGTGGAGGAAGGTGGATCGACGACCCTGCCGGCCAAGAAGTTCGCCAGCATCGCGGGCGCCCTGCCCGAGGGCGATGTGGTGATCTCGATGGACGAGGGGAATCTGACCAAGCTGCGCTGCGGCCGGTCGTCCTTCAAGATCGTCGGTCTTGATCCGAAGGATTTCCCCGAGGACAAGGAATTTACCGAAGAGTGGTCGTTCACGCTTCCCGCCAACGACCTGCGGAAGTGTCTGGCGAAAGTGTCCTATTCCCGCAGCCTGGACGAGTCGCGCCATGTGCTGGCCGGGGTTCTGATGAGCGTCCGCGAGGGCATGTTGTCCATCGCCGCCACCGACGGTCGGCGGCTGGCTCTGATCGAACGGAGTCTGGAAGAAGACACGGCCCCGGACGGGGATGTGATTCTGCCCTCGAAGATCGTGAGCGAGCTGAGCAAGCTGCTGACCGGCGAGGAGAAGGTGTGTGTGAAGCTGTCCGACTCCCGGGCGGTTTTCGAGTGTGCCGACATGGTGATCGGCTCGAAACTGGTCGAGGGGAACTATCCCAACTACCGGCAGGTGATTCCCGAGAATTTCGCCCATTCGGTGGCCATTCCCCGGGTTACCTTCGAGCATGTCCTGTCCCGCGTGGCTCTGGTGGTGAGTGACAGCAGCGCCTCGATCCTGCTCACCCTGCAGGACAGCGTGATGAACATCTCCGCCAGCAGTGCCGAGGTGGGCGAGGCCGAGGAGCCCATGGACATCTCCTACGAGGGCGAGAAGTTCGAGATGTCCTTCAACCCGGACTTCTTCCGCGATCCGCTTCGGGAACTCGACTGCGACCAGCTCATCATGCAGTTCAACGACGGGTACAGCCCGGTGGCGCTGGCCGGCGACGAGGGGTTCATCTACGTCGTCATGCCCATGCGCGGGTAGACATTCGTGGCGCGGTTTGCGCCTGACCGATGGAACGGCCGTCTCCGCTCAGGGCGGGGACGGCCTTCTCTATCCATAGCCGAGGTGGTTGCACGGGCCGGATGAGTGCGTTTCTTGCCAATTTGCGGTTGCAGTCCTTCCGCAACTATGCGTCCCTCGATCTGCCTCTGGCACCGGGGGTTTCGCTGTTTGTGGGCCGCAACGGCCAGGGCAAGAGCAACGTTCTCGAAGCGGTCTGCTATCTGGCCCTGCTCCGCTCCTTCCGCACCCAGACCCCGGTGGTTCTGCGCCAGTGGAGCGCGCCCGGATTCGGCATCGAGGGCGAACTGGGGGCGGACGATCCGCTGGGTCGGCACACGCTCACCGTGCAGTCCTTTGAACGGCGGTCCCTGCGGCTGGACGGCAAGCCCGTCGAGCGGGCCAGCGATTTCATCAACCAGTTCCACTGCGTGCCGCTGGTGCCGGAGGACATCGAGCTGATTCGCGGACCCTCCCGGGAACGGCGGCGGTTTCTCGACATCCTGTGCAGCCAGGTTCGGCCCGGCTATCTGCGCCATCTCCAGGCCCATCACGAGGCGGTGCGCTCGCGCAACGCGATTCTGCGGGCGGGCGACAGCTATCCCGCCCATGCCCTGGCCGCCTACGACGAAGTGCTCGTCGAGCATGGAGCCGAAATCGAGCTGGGGCGGAGATGGTTGACCGACAGGCTGAACCGTCACTTGTCGCTCCTTGCCGAGCAGTTGTTCGCCGACAGCGCCAAGCGACTGGGGCTGGAATATTCCTCCTTCGCCGGGGAGGCTGCGGAGATTGGCGAGCTGGCGTCGGTCTACCGCGAGGAGCTGGCCCGGTCCCGTCCCCGGGACATCCGCGAGGGGCGGACCTGCGTCGGCCCCCATCTGGCGAATCTGGCCATCCATCTTGCCGGGCGACCCGTGGCGCGGTACGGTTCCGAAGGCGAGTGTAGGCTGACGGCTCTGGCCCTGCGGCTGGCCTCCCTGGCCGTGATTCGCGAGCCCGCCGTTTCCGACCATGCCGTGGTGCTGCTGGTGGACGATGTGTACGGCGAGTTGGACTCGGCCCGGCGCGAGGCGTTTTTCCGCTGCGTGTCCGCCGCCGACCAGACCCTGATCACCGCGACCGAGCATCCCGCCGAACTGCCTGCCGAGGGCGTTCGGGTTTTTCATGTCCAAGCCGGAGAAATCCATCCCCGATGACCCCTTCCTCATCCAAAACGACCCGCGGCTGGTGCGCCCTGCTCGGGGCGATTTTCCTCTTCAGCACGATCGAAATCGCCAGCAAAGTGCTCCGCAGACAGGCAGCGGTGGACTCGACCTTGCTGGTGTTTGTGCGCTTTATGGTGACGGGAATCGTCCTGCTCGGTCTCTCGTGGGGGCGGTGGTTCCGGAAATCCCACCTCACCTGGCGCAGCTACGGCATCTTCGCGGTCAACGGACTCGTGGGCATCGCCCTGTCGATCACTCTGTTCCACGACGCGATCAACCTGTTCAAAAACGCCTCCTCGGCGGCGGTGGTGTTCAGCGTGAACCCGGTTTTCGTGACTCTGCTGGCTCCCTTCGTGAACCGCGAGAAATGGACGGTCGGCAAGGTGACGGGCTGCCTGCTGGGCGCGTGCGGCGTGGTGTTTTTCGCCTGGGAGACGGGCAAGCTCGACAGCCAGTCCATGCGCGGGCTGGGGCTGATGCTGCTGGCGGCGTTCCTGTTCGCGTCGAGCATCTGCATCTCGAAACGGATCATGCCGAAATACGGGGCGATGGTGGTGATGGGTTTCAGCGGCCTGTTCGGAGCGCTGTTCCTGCTGCCCCTGCTGGCGATGAATTTCACGCCCGACACCCTGGGCGAACTGGCCAAGGGCTGGCTGCCGGTGCTGTACCTCTCGGTGGTGGGCACCGCCCTGGCCTATGGCCTGTACTACTACGGCATCCACCACACCACGGCCCAGGGCGGCTCCATGTCCTTCTTCCTCAAGCCGGTCATCGCCTCGGTGCTGGCCGTCCTGATTCTGCGCGAAACCATCAACTGGTACATGATCGCGGGCACGGTCCTCATTCTGTCGGGCCTGTTTCTGGCCGAGGTCCTGCCCAAACTCCGAGCCCTGCGGCGGAGAACTTGAGCGGGGGCACGATGAAGCGCTTGGTGCTGGCGGTGGATTGCGGCTCGACGAACCTCAAGGTGGGGTTGTTCGATGGTGCCCTCGAACGCCTGGCCGAGGCCGTCGTCCCGGTCGTCTACACCTGCCAGGGGCCGGAACGCTATGAATTCTCCCCCGAGACCTTCTGGGATAGCGCGTACGGGACAATGCGTGAGCTTGGCGACTTGGCCGGTGTCACCGATCTGGCCCTGAGCAGCCAGGCCCAGACTTTTCTCTTTACCGACCCGGCGGGAAAGCCCCTGACCCCGGCGGTCTCGTGGCTGGATCGGACGGCGACGGCAGAGGCGGAAGAGGCCACAGTTCGGCTCGGTTCGGAGTTCCACCGTCATTGCAGTTTTCCTGCTCCCCTCCCCCAGTTGCAGCTCTGCAAAGCGCGGCAATGGCTCGACCGCGAACCGGCTCTGGCCGACGCCCGGCTGGTCACCCTGCCCGGCTGGCTGGCGCTCCATCTGGGCGCGGGAAACGGGACGGACGAGAATCTGGCGGCGATGGGGGGGCTCTACTCGCTCTCCCGGCGGGATTGGTGGCCCGAGGCGCTGGCCTTCGCCGGCCTGCGGGCGGACCAACTGCCCCGGCTAGTGCGGCTGGGCGAGGCGATTCCGGCCCGGCCCGACATCCCCGGTTTTCCGCCGGACCTGCGGGTGACGTTCGCCGGCAACGACCAGACCGCCGGGGCCTACGGCAACGGGGTCGGCGAAGGCACGGTTCTCGCGACCCTGGGCACCGCCCTGGTGGCCTATCGCTGCGTCGGCGACCGTCCCGGAGCTTGCCGTCCCGGCGTGTTTCGCGGCCCCTATCCGGGGAACCGGCACTACGAACTGGCGACCCGCGACGAGGGGTGTCTGGCGCTGGACCGGGTGCGGCAGGAACGGTTTTCCGGGCTTTCTGTCCGGGAATTCGACCACTTGGCCGCCGCCTATCAGCCCACGCCCGAATCCATTCTCTTCCATCCGGAACGGCAATCATTGCCAGCGGCGGCGGACCCGGCGGAACTGGCCTACGCCACCCTCGAGGGCATCGGTTTCGCCCTGCGCGAACTGCTCGAGGACGGTCTTGGCCTCGCCCGTGGACGGGAAACCGTGAAACTGGCGGGCGGCGGCGGGAAAAGCCCGGTCTGGCGGCAGCTCATCGCCTCGATTCTGAACGGTCCGACCGTCCGGGCCGAGGGGGACGCCCTGCTCGGCGCGGCGGCGCTGGCTCTGGGAATCGAGCCGCCTGCCGGGGCCGATCAAGGCCGTTGCGAACCCGATCCTGTTCAAGTCGACTTGCTGGAGCGGCGCTACCGGCGCTGGCGGCGGCATGACTGAAAGCAAGCGAGCGGCCATTTTCACCCTCGGCTGTCGGCTGAACCAGGCCGATTCGGCCATCATGGCCGCCGGGCTCGAACGCCAGGGCTTCGTCCTCGTCCCCTGGGGCGAACCCTGCGATCTGGCGGTCATCAACAGTTGCACGGTCACGGCGGCGGCGGCGCGGAAAACCCGGCAGACCGCCCGCGCCCTGCGCCGCGCCCAGCCCGCCGCCTTCCTCGTCCTCGCGGGCTGCGACGCGAACGTGGATGGCGACAGTTGGCTCAAGGACGGCACGGTGGACCTGGTCGTGCCCAATCCGGCCAAGACCCGGCTGGCCGAGCATCTGCCCGAGCAGCTCGTGCCCGGAACCCCCCGGCGGGTCGAAGCCGGCCCGTCGGAGGAGCATTTCCACGAGGCGGGCACGGGCACCTTCGCCGAACGCACCCGCGCCAACCTGAAAATCCAGGAGGGCTGCGAGTTCTTCTGCAGCTACTGCATCGTGCCCTACGCCCGCGGTCCAGCCCGTTCGCGGGACTGGGACGATTGGCGGCGCGAGGCGGTCGAGCTGATTGCCCGCGGCCATCGCGAAATCGTCCTCACCGGGGTGAACATCGCCACCTACCGGGACCGGGACCGGGATTTGGCCGATCTGCTCGAAGCCCTGCTCGCCCTTCCCGGCGAGTTCCGCATTCGCCTCGGCTCGACCGAACCGGGACCGATTCTCGACCGGGTGGTCGGGGTGATGGCAGCCAATCCCCGCGTCTGCCGCTTTCTCCACCTGCCCCTCCAGTACGGGGAGGACACGATTCTCCGGGCCATGAACCGGCGCTACACGGTGGCCGAGTACGCCGCTTTCGCCCGGCGGGCGGCGGCGGCCATCCCCGGTCTCTGCCTGGGGACCGATATCATCGTTGGCTTCCCCGGCGAGACCGAGGCCAGCTTCGCCACCTGCTGCGAGACCATCCGCGCCCTGCCCGTCAACCATCTCCACGTTTTCACCTATTCCCCGCGCCGGGGCACGCCCGCCGCCACCTATCCCGACCAGGTGCCCGGCGACCTTGCCCAGCGGCGGGCCGAAATCCTCACCGCCATCGGCCAGGAAAAGGCGGAGGCCTTCGCCCGCAGCCAGCTCGGCACTGTGGCCGAAATCGTGACCGAAGAGCGCAATCCGGCGGGGAACTGGGAAGGTTGGTCGGACCATTACCTCCGGGTCGAGCTGCTCGGTTCCGATCCGGGCGAGAACGCCCTGCTGCCGGTGCGGCTCACTGAATTCGTCGCCGGCCGCCAGGTGCGGGCGGCAAAGGAGGAGCGATGAGCCAGCCCCGGGTTTCCGTCGCCACCGTCCGCGACTACGATCCCGCCGCCGTGCTCGATGGCCTGCGCCGGGCGCTTGCACCGCTGGGCGGCATGGCCGCCTTCGTCCGGCCGGGCCAGCGGGTTCTGCTCAAGCCGAATCTGCTCGGGGCCTTCTCGCCGGACGAGGCGGTGACGACTCATCCGAGCGTGGTCCGCGCCGCCGCGATCCTGGTTCAGGAAGCGGGCGGAACCGTCTCCCTGGGCGACAGTCCCGGCACCGGCGAACTCGCCGCCGCCCTGCGCCGGACCCGGATCGGGGCCGTGGCAGCGGAACTCGGTGTCGCCATCGCCGACTTCCGCGCCAGCGCCGAAATCGAGCGGCCCGAGAACGTGGTCGGGCGGCGGCTGGCCCTGGCCCGCGCGGTGTCCGAGGCCGAGGTGCTGATTACCCTGCCCAAGCTCAAGACCCACGCCCAGATGGGATTCACCTGCGCGCTCAAGAACCAGTTCGGCCTGATTGTCGGCACCGAAAAGAGTCTCTGGCACTACCGGTTGCAGGACCGGGACTGGCTGGCGGCGCTGATGATCGACATCAACCAGCTCGCCCGGCCCGCCCTGGCCATCGTCGATGCCGTCGTGGGCATGGAGGGGGCCGGTCCCAGCGGCGGGAGCCCGCGCGCCGTCGGGGCCCTGGTGGCGGGGGCCGACCTCACCGCCGTGGACGCGGTGTGCTGCGATCTGGTGGGCATTGATCCGGGAAGCCTGCCCCTGATA
>LVAZ01000635.1 GCA_001603055.1 Victivallales bacterium Lenti_02 | reverse complement strand
CATGCGGTTGCCTTTGACCGTCCTGTTTTGGGCATCTGCCCTGCTGGCCCAGCCCGTCGTCCAGTTCGGCTTCGAGAGCGGCCGGCTTGAACCGTGGACCCTGGTCGAGGGAACCTTCGGCAAGCTGGTCTGCGACCGGGCCGAGTACCACCACAGCGGGGGTGCCTACCGCAAGGAGGAAACCTGGTTCCTCTCCACCCTTGAATCGCCGGAGGGACGCCCCGACGACCGCTACACCGGCATCGTCGTCAGCCCCGTGGTCGGGCTGGCCGGGCCGGACATCCGCCTGCTGGTGGGCGGGGGCAGGCACGACGAAACCTACGTCGCCCTCTGCACCCTCGACGGCACCGAACACCGGCAGGCCAGGGGCGAGAACGCCCAGCGCATGGCCGACCGCTCCTGGCAGGTGCCCGAACTCGTGGGCCAGCCCGTCTACCTCAAAGTCGTGGACCGCCACACCGGCGGCTGGGGGCATGTGACTCTGGACGACGTCCGCCTCCAGGGCACGGTGGACGAGGCCGCCTCCGCCCGGCTCCTTGAACAGCTCGCCGATGCCGCCGCCCGCCGCGCCTGGCAGGAGTCCCTGGACGGCATCGCCCTCGATTCTCTGACCACCGGGCTCCGCGAACGGCAACGCCAGTTTCCCGCACAAGCCGCCGACTGGCAGGTCTTCGCCGCCGAACTCGCCGGGTTGCGCGAGCGGCTGGCCACCCTGCGCCAGAGCCGGGAACCCCTGGCCCAACTCGTCCCCCTTGCCGCCGATCTGCGCGCCGCCGGCGAAGCCCTCACGCGCCGCTTCCTGCTTTCCCACCCGGCCCTGCGCGGCCAGCGGATTCTCTACGTGCGCCGCCACCAGTACGCGCCGGACCACCACAACACCGCCACCCTCTTCCAGCACGGCGAGATCAACGGCGGCAAATTCCGCGGCCCCAGCGCCCTCCGCCTGCTCGATCTGGAATCCGGCGAAACCACCACCCTCCTCGAATCCCCCGGCGTCCTGCGCGACCCCGACGTCCATTTCTCCGGCGAGCGCATCCTCTTCGCCATGCGCCGCCAGCCGGACGGCTACTCCCACATCTATGAAGTCCAGGCCGACGGCTCGGGCCTGCGCCAGCTCACCGCCGCCCCCGGAGTCACCGACCTCGACCCCCTCTACCTGCCCGACGACACCATCGCCTTCTCCTCCACCCGCGAACCCAAGTACTGCATGTGCAACCGCCATATCATGGCCAATCTCTTCCGCATGGAGGCCGACGGCGCCAACATCCGCCAGATCGGGCGCAGCACCCTCTTCGAGGGTCATGGCGCCCTGCTCCCCGACGGCCGCATCCTCTACGACCGCTGGGAATACGTGGACCGCAACTTCGGCGACGCCCAGGGCCTCTGGACCGTGAACCCCGACGGCACCAACCACATTTTATTCTGGGGCAACAACACCGCCTCCCCCGGCGCCGTCCTCGATGCCCGCCCCCTGCCCGACGGCCAGCGCGTCATCGCCACCCTCGGCTCCTGCCACGACCGCCCCTGGGGCGCTCTGGGCCTCATCGACCGACGCCTCGGCATCGACGGCCCCGGCCCCATCGTCCGCACCTGGCCCGCCAGCGCCAAAGCTCTGGCGGGAACCGGCAACTACGACCGCTTCCTCACCGTCCGCCCCCGCTACGAGGACCCCTGGCCCCTGGCCGACGACCTTTTCCTCTGCGCCCGCACCCTCGCCGACGACGGCGAGGAAACCGGGATTTTCGCGGTGGACAGCCACGGCAACGAGGCCCTGCTCCAGCAGGACGCGCCGGGCTGTTTCGACCCCATGCCCCTGGCCCCCCGGACCCGTCCACCCGTCATCCCCGCCCGCCGCGATTTCACAAGCCGGAGCGGACGGTTCTACGTGGCCGACGTCTACCGGGGCACCCACCTCGACGGCGTCGAGCGGGGGGCCGTCAAATTCCTCCGGGTCGTCGAGTCGCCCGAAAAACGCTACTGGACCCATCCCTCCTGGGGCGGGCAGGGCGTCCACTGCCCCGCCGTCAACTGGCACTCCTTCGAGGTCAAGCGGATACTCGGCACCGTGCCGGTGGAGGAGGACGGCTCGGCCCATTTCGAGGTGCCCGCCGACACCTTCGTCTATTTCCAGCTCCTCGACGCGGACGGGATGATGGTCCAGTCCATGCGCAGCGGCACCATGCTCCAGCCGGGCGAGACCACCGGCTGCGTGGGCTGCCACGAGCATCGCCTCGAAGCGCCGCCGAGACTGGCCCGCTCCATCCCCCTGGCCACCACCCGCGCTCCCTCGTCCCTGCAAGGCTGGCACGGTGAACCGCGCAACTTCTCCTTCCCCGCCGAAGTCCAGCCCGTCCTCGACCGCCATTGCGTCCGCTGCCACGATTTCGGCCAGCCCGCCGCCGAGAAACTGCTCCTGGCCGGCGACCGGGAAATCACCTTCAACGCCGCCTATGTGGACCTCTGGCGCACCAAGGCGGTCACCTGCATCGGCGGCGGTCCCGCCCCCGTCCAGCCAGCCTATTCCTGGGGTGCCCGCGCCAGCCGGCTGGTCACCGTCCTCCGCCAGGGCCACCAGAACGTGAAGCTGAACCCCGAGGAATTCGACCGCATCGTCACCTGGATCGACCTCAACGGCCCCTACTACCCCACCTACGCCTCCGCCTACCCCGCCAACCTCGCCGGGCGCTGCCCCCTCGACAGCACCGAAATGGCACGGCTCACCGAACTCACCGGCATCCCCTTCGCCGAACTGGCCTCCTTCCACCGCAAGCAGCGGGCCGAGGTCAGCTTCGAACGCCCCGAAATCAGTCCCGCCCTCGACCGTCTTCCCGACCGGGAATCGGCGGCGTACCGCGAGGCCCTCGCCCTCATCCGAACCGGGGCCGAACGCCTGGCCAAACAGCCGCGCGGCGACATGCCGGGATTCCTCGCCTGTCCCCTGGATGTGGCCAGGGACGAAAAATACGCGGCGCGGCAAGCGGAGGAAATCCGCTCCCGCGCCGCGCTGGCTACCGGCAGCAAGGCCTACGACTCGCCGCGCTAGAACGCGCTGGCAATCGGAAGATTCAGCACGGACTGCGCGTCCAGGTCGTAGTCCTGAGCGTTCGCCTCCGCCTGCTCGATGCTGTTGAACACGCTGAAATCGCAGCCGAACAGTTCCTCGCTGCAGTCCATCACATGGACCCAGGCGATCGCTTCGGCCGTGCCGTCGGTTTCCACAACGGCTTCTTGAGACTCACTGGATTCGTTCCGTATTGCGCGACTCATGGACTGACCTCTTAGGAAAAAACGAAACACTGAACATGACAATACATGACATATAAAGACATTTCAAGCGAATCGGAGTGATTTTTCCGCGAGCTTTGCGGTTTTTCCCCTGGAAACCGGGAGGTTGCGGGCGAGAACGGTATATTGTTTGGGTTCTGGTTCCACCGTCGCCCTTGCGTAGGCTTTTTTTGCCAAATCCCCTAGGGAGCCCCGGCCATGACGCGACATGCCCTTGTCTACCTGTTCTCCGCCGTTTTTCTGTTATTCTCCCCGGCGGTCTGCCAGGCAATAACTCCGGAAGTCGCGGCCGGCATGGCCGCCGTGCAGGCTTCCCCCCAGGCACTTGGCCTAGTCAGGGAACTGGCCACCGTTCCCCAGGCTGCCGGGCAAACACTAGCTCTGCCCGTCGGAGTGGCCGAGATGGCCCTATGCCCCCTTCCCGGCCTCACTCTCGCCCACGGGGCCAAAAACGTCGCCCATGGTCTCCAGGGACCGGTAAAACTGGTCGGCACCTGTCTCAAGCTGCCCCTTTCCCTGGTGAACACGGTTGCCAGTGCCGCCCGCTAGCCGCCACCGAAAGAGATGGGAAACCATGCGACTCGATGACCTGGCCAGACTGTGCGAGCGCGGCCGGCGCCGGTATCAGGTGGTGGGCAGCAATGCCTTCGCCGTCCTGGCGGCCCTCGATGTCGAGGGTCGGCTGTTCGCGGCGGTGGACGGCGAGGTGGTCCATCTGGTCCGCCCCGGCGCCTTCCTTGGCACCAGCACCCGCGACGGCTACCTGAATCCGGGTGGCGACGGGCTGTGGCCCGCCCCCGAAGGTTCCCGCCTCGGCTACGAATACGCCACCGGGAAATGGCGCGTGCCGCCGGGACTCGCCGGTGCCCGCTACGCCGTCCTCCGCAGCACCAACCGCAGCCTCCATGTCCGGGCGGAAATCGATCTGGTGAACAGCGAGGGGCTGGGCCTGCCCACCGCCTTCGAACGCGACATCCGTCTGGATGGAACCACCCTGACGGTCACCGAGACCATCGAATATCTGGGTGCCCGTGAACTGACGGCGGACCGCTGCCGCCTCGCCCCCTGGTCCCTCGCCCAATTCCACGCCGCCCCCGGCTGCGCCGTCCATTTCCCCGACGCCGGCCCGGGCACCGTGCGCGACCTCTACGACCCC
>LVAZ01000141.1 GCA_001603055.1 Victivallales bacterium Lenti_02 | reverse complement strand
TTCAGCACCTATGCCACCTACTGGATTCGGCAGTCCATCACCCGCGCCCTGGCGAAGAATGGCCGGACCATCCGCATCCCCTCGAACATGATCCGGGAAATCACCCAGATCAACGCGGTCGAGGACCGGCTGGTCCAGGAGAACGGCGTCCAGCCCGAGACCGAGGCCATCGCCGAGGCGGTGGGGCTTTCCGTGGCCCGTGTCCGCGCCCTCAAGAAGATGGCCCGGCAGACCATTTCCCTGCAAAGCACCGTGGCCGGCGACGAGGTGGCGGAACTCAACGAGTTCATCTCCGACGACACCGCCGAGAGCCCCGAGGACACCATGGCCGGCCGGGTGCTGCGCGACGCGGTGGGGCTGGCCCTGACCACCCTCGACGAGCGGGAACGCCGGATTCTGACCCTCCATTACGGCCTCGACGGCAGCGAGCCCAAGACCCTGCGCGAGGTGAGCCTCGAATTCAAGCTCACCAGCGAGCGCATCCGCCAGATCGAGTTCGGCGCCCTGCGCAAGCTGCGCCACCCGGTCCGCCGCCGCTATTTCGACGGCTACTACTAAACCCATGCCCGAAGCTGGAGACTGAAGCAGTCATGTGTTGGCAACCCGAGTTCGAGACCCTGTCCCGCGAGCGGCTGGAGGCGCTGCAACTGGAACGCCTGCGGGCCACCATGGCCCAGGCCGCCAAGTCCCCCTGCTACGGCGCGAAGTTCGCCGAGCAGGGCATCGCGCCGCAGGACCTCGCGGACATCTCCCGGATTCGCGATCTGCCCTTCACCACCAAGGAGGATTTGCGCGGGCACTTCCCCTACGGCTTCCTCGCCGTGCCCCGGACCGACCTGGTGCGCCTGCACTGTTCCAGCGGCACCACCGGCAACCCCACCGTGATCTTCCACAACCGCCACGACCTCGCCTCCTGGGCGAATCTCGTGGCCCGCTCGCTCTATGCGGCGGGCGCCCGGCCCCACCATGTCTTCCAGAACATCTGCGGCTACGGCCTGTTCACCGGCGGCCTCGGCTTCCAGTACGGCGCCGAATGCCTGGGCATGCTCACCATTCCCGCCGCCGCCGGCAACAGCCGCCGCCAGATCAAGCTCATGCAGGACTTCGGCACCAACGTGGTCCACGCCATCCCCAGCTATCTCACCCGCCTCTACGATGTCTTCGTGGAACTCGGCGTGGACCCCGTGAAGGACACCCGGCTCGAACGGCTGGTGATCGGCGCCGAACCCCATTCGGAGGAGACCCGGCGTCGCATCGAGGGCCTGTTCGGAGTCAAGGCCTTCAACTCCTACGGCCTCTCCGAGATGAATGGCCCCGGCGTGGCCTTCGAGTGCGAGCACCAGAACGGGCTGCACATCTGGGAGGACTGCTTCGTGGTCGAGATCGTCAACCCCGAAACCCTCGAACCCGTGGCCGAGGGCGAGGTCGGCGAGCTGGTCCTCACCACCCTGGACCGCCAGGCCATGCCCATCATCCGCTACCGCACCCGCGACCTTACCCGCTTCCTCCCCGGCACCTGCCCCTGCGGCCGCACCAGCCGCCGCATCGACCGCATCACCGGACGCAGCGACGACATGTTCATCATCCGCGGCTGCAACGTCTTCCCGATCCAGGTCGAGAAGGTCCTCATGGAAATCCCCCAGGTCGGCAACGACTACGTGATCGTCCTCGAAACCAAAGAGGACAACGACCAGATGACCATCGAGGTCGAAGTCAGCCGCGAGTGGTTCACCGACGACTACGGCAAGCTCGAGTCCCTGCGCCGCACCATCGCCCACCGCGTCCGCGACGAGGTCTTGGTCACGCCCCACGTCCGCCTGGTCGAGCCCGGCGCCCTGCCCAAGTCCGAGGGCAAGGCCGTCCGCGTCCGCGACCTGCGCGGCTAGTGGTCGCCTTGGGGAGCGGGCGCTCGCTTTGTGCCGGAGGCACTACCCAAACATAGCCTGGGGCAACCCGTCCCAGGTCTGGCACGGCCCCCCGCCTTTTCGCCCTGCAGGGGCGAGACAAGGAACCAGGTCGGGCGACTGGATTGTCGTGCCCTTTCAGGGCGAATGTTCTATCTGTCCCCTACCTGGGGTTGGGCAACCCCAGGCTATGATTATGCTGTGCCTCCGGCACACTGATGGCCAAGTTCCGATACGCCTCGAAAATCATGGGCGCGAGAAACCAAGGCACGCAACCCGTTTCGGTTGGCGAGGGGTCGGGCAGGGGCAAGCCTCGCCCCTACGGGCACGACATGCCCTCTCCTTGAACGGGCGCGAGCATGAGGGCGATTTCTGCAGACCCGGAACGATCATTCGGGGCGCGGGAAGGCGGGGCGCGGGCAATGTCGGCCGGGATATTTCGGGGTGGCTGGGCTTCCCATTCCTAGTTCTGCGGGGTATGGTCGGTTGTTCCTCCCCCTTGGCTGTGTCCCCCCCCGCAGCCCGCACATACGGTGCGGGTGCCGCGTTCCGGAATCTGCCGCAACCAGGAGTGCGACCGTGGTCTACCGCAATCTGGCGATATTCGTTGGCGCTCTCGGCATGATTGGCCAGGCGGGGCTGGCCCGCGCCGAGGGGCTCCGTCTGCATGTGGCCCCGAACGGGCAGGATGCCTGGAACGGGACGGCGGAGAGACCTTTCCGCACCTTGGAGAAGGCCCGCGACACCCTGCGGGCGCTGCCGCTCGAACGCCGGGCCGGGGCGACCGTCCTGGTTCAGGCCGGCGACTACCCGCTGGCGACGGCGGGGTTCGAGCTGGGGGCGGAGGACGGGGGCACGACCGAAGCCCCGGTGATCTATCGCGCCGAGGGAAAGGTTGCTCTGCAAGGCGGCGAGATGCTCGCGGCGGAGCGCGTGTCCGCAGTAACTCATGCGGACCTGCTCGCCCGCTTGCCCGAAGCGGTGCGGGGGACGGCGGTGCAACTCGATTTGCGGCACCTGGCCGAAGCCGGACGGCTGGGAACGCTGCCGGAAATCTGGCGCGACCCGCCGGGCTTGACCGATATTTCCTGGAATGGCCACATGCTCCGCCTCGCCCGGTGGCCAAACCGGGACTGGGCCACGGTGACCGAGGTTCTTTCGGATCGACCCCCGGTGTTCCGCTACAGCGGCGACCAGCCGGCCCGCTGGCCGGTGGATGCCGGGGTCTGGCTGCATGGCTACTGGTTCTACGAATGGATCGACGAGACGGTGCGGGTGGCCCGCATCGATCCCGAGGCCAGGGAAATCGAGCTGGCGGTCCGGCCGCCCTACCGGGGAATCGGCGAAAGCGGCAGTCGTCGGACCCTGCGCCGGTTCCGGGCCATCAATGTGCTCGAAGAGCTGGACGAACCCGGCGAGTATTGGCTGGACCCGGAACGGGGCCTCGCCATCGTCCTGCCGCCCGAGCCGGCCGAGACCGCGCGGATTCTGGTCTCCACCCTCGAAGGGCCGATTGTGCGGCTGGCCGGGACCGCCCATGTCGAGCTGCATGGGTTTGTGGTCGAGTCCGGCCGCGGGGACGGCATCGTCATCGAGGAGGGAATCGGCAACGCCGTGGTGGGTTGCGAAATCCGCCATGTGGGGGGAGTCGGCGTGCGCGTCTCGGGACGGGAAAGCACCGTGCGCTCGTGCGACATCCATCACACGGGCGAAACGGGGGTGGACCTGAGCGGCGGCGACCGCCTGACCCTCACCCCCGCCCGCAACGCCGTGGTCAACTGCGACATCCATCATGTCGGGCGGATCAAGCAGACCTATTCGCCGGGCATCCAGCTCTCGGGCTGCGGCCAGATTGCCCGTCACAACTGGGTCCACGACGGCCCCCACATCGGCATTTCCTTCCGCGACAACGACCACCTCATCGAGTACAACGAAATCACCCGCGTCTGCGCGGATTCCGGCGACGTGGCCGCCATCTACTCGGCCAACAGCCCGGCCTTCCGGGGCACGGTCATCCGCCACAATTTTGTCCACCACGTGCCGTTGAACGTGCGCTACGGCGCGGCCGGGGTGTATCTCGACAACGCCCTCTGCGGCAATGTGGTCGAGGGGAATCTGTTCTACCGGAGCTGCGATCCCGGCGCCAATTCGGCGAATTTCTCGGTGGTGTACATCCATCACGGCTACCAGAATCTCATCGCCAACAACATCTTCGCGGATTCCCGGCGGGCTGTCGGGGCGACGGTGTACGGCGACAGTCACTGGAACAACTACAAGGCGGCACGGTACCGGGCGGATGCGGAAGGCGCGGCGGGCCTGAACAGCGAGGCTTGGCTGGCCGCCTACCGGGACCAGCCTCTGCCCGGCTACGGCATGGAGGAATTCCTCGCCTGGCAGTATCCCGACCACACCCCGGACCGACTGAATCCGGTCCAGCGCAATCTGGTCGTCGCCTGCGAAACGGCCTTTGGCCGCTCGCTGGCCCTGAGCGACAATGTGGAGAGCAATGATCTGGGACTGTTCGCGGATGTGGCCGCAGGCGATTTCCGGCTGGTCCGCACCGAGGGTCTCCCTCCCGGTTTCGAGCCGCTGCCCCTCGCCCGCATGGGCCTGCAAATCGACGCCGCGCGCCGCGCCCTGCCGCCGCGTCAATGGCCCCGGCAGACACCCGTCGCTCGGGCCGGCTACAATCAGGTCGTCTTCGCCCGTCCGGGCGAGCAATCGGTCATGGTCACGCTCGATGCTGCCGCCAGCCAGGTGGCCGAAGGCGGCGAATTGCGCTCCCTGCTGTGGTTGTGCAAGGGGCTCGAAATCGGGCGCGGCGAGCGGCTGGAAACCAGCTTGCCCATCGGCAACCACCAGATCGCGGTCCGGGCCATGAGCCAGGACGGCTACTGGACCACCGACGAGGTGCGGATCGCCGTCCTTGCCGCCGAGCGCGAGGCGGAACTCACCGCCGGGGCTTCGGCAGGTTGTCCGCCGGGGCTGATCGCCCTTCCCGACCGCTACCGCACTGCCAGGTCCACGGCCCTGCAAGTTCCGGTCGAGGAGGGACTGCTTGCCAACGACGGGGCCACCCCCCTCCCGCAGGTCGCCGAGTTGCTGGAGACCACAACCCACGGGCGTTTGGAATGCCGGCCCGACGGTTCCTTCGACTATATGCCACCGGAGGACTGGGAAGGCGTCGCTTCCTTCCGCTACCGCATCCGCGTCGGCGAGGAATTCTCGAACCCGGTGACGGTCGAGATCACGGTGGGAATCAGCCGGGGTTTCGTCTGGAACCGGGCGGCGGAATGGACCCCGGGACGGGCTGCCGGGTCTTCCGAGGGCAACCCCGACGGCGACTCCCTCGGCCAGCCCGTCTGGTTCTACGGATCGACCGACGAAAAGGGGGAAAAGTGGTATGCCGCCGAACCCTGGCACCATGTATGGGACTTGGAATGGCACAATCAGGCCGGCAACAGTTGCTGGGTGAGGGCGGACGACAAGGGGCCCTTCTTCCGCAGCAATGTCGTCTTCCAGACCGACAACCAGCATTACCCCATCCTCCGCTGGAAGAACCCCACGGGGCGGCACCTGCGCCTCCAGATCAAGGGGGAGCTTGCCGTCGGCTGGTTCCACACGCCGCCGGACGGCACCCAAACCACCCTTGTCCTGGCCAGCGACAATGCGGGCGAGGTGGAGGTGGCCTTCCAGGAGACGGCGGCAGGCAAACCGGACCAGCGCTTCGCCCGGCGCATCGACGCGATGCTCGAAGTGGCCCCCGGCGGCTTCGTCATCCTCGGTAGCCGAACCGAGGACACCGGGCGCGGCTGGGTGACCACCACCGACGAACTCGACTATATCATTCTCGAAATCCGCGAATAAGACCGACGAACTGCATCATATCAGGACGGTTATTTCCCTCACGGAGCCACGGAGGGGAAAAGCCCGTCCTGTGGGTCCACCACGCCTCCGTGTCTTTGTGCTTCCGTGAGAGGATCAGATTTCCAATGTGACACAGTGATGGGTAATCCAGAAATCGCTTCTTGAGCACGAGTGTCGCACAAACCGAGAATCCTGATTTCCGCCGCGCCAGAGACATGCCAGCCTTTCGCGCCGAGCGGTCGCGTCTCGCGACCACCCATGCCATGCCTATCCGGGTCGCTGGCCGGGGAGAAGACCGCCTGTGATAGCCTCTCTCCAGACGCCGGGTTTGCATGGCGGCGGTGGAGGGCGTCTTGTTTGCTCGTTCCAGGAGTTCTGGTAGTCCTATTCGCCGTGGAGTTCCGCGATGACCTCGCGGGTGACGCGCATCCAGTCGCGCAGGCGCTGCCCCTCGCCCTGGACGGTTTCCACGTCCTTGAGCGTGATGTCCACATGGCAGCCGTTGGCCTGGCAGATGCCCAGATCGCGGCGGAGAATGCGGCGGACCCGCGCCTCGTCCCAGCTATACCCCACCATGTCGGAGGGGCTCGGACGATAGCTGAACACGTAGTCGTCGCCGATCTGTTCGGCGCAGGCGGCCACATCCGCCATCGGCGAGACCGCGATGCGGCGCAGATTGGGAAGCTGCCGCAGCACGTCGATTTTCCGGGTCAGATCCTCGCAGCAACCGTAGGCCACCAGGCCGAACTTGTGGAGAATCGGGAGCTGGTACTGGAACAGGAACTCGTCGAACTGGGCCGGTCCGATGCCGGTGAATTCCTGGGCGGCGCAGAAGCACCACAGGTCGCGGCGCTGGACCGGTTCGCTGTCCGCCGCCGGGTCGCGCAGTTCCTGGGCATAGGGCATGGCCTGGTTGCCGTGGGCGTTCAGCCGCCAGTCGCCCGCCGCCTCCGCCTCCCGGTGGGCCTTCAGAATGCCGTCGCGCATGAAGGCGAGCAACTGGTGCAGCCATTCGGGGCGGTCCATCATGTCCCACATGATCTGCTCCAGCCCGCGCAGTTGGGCGATGCAGGTCGAGATGTCCCCGTTCCAGGACACCCAGACCGGCGAAGTGTCCACGCTCACCGGCAGAACATCGCCGAGGGTCTCCCGGATGCGGTCGTAGCGGGCCTGGGTCGCCGGCTCGTCGACCCGGTGCTCGGGCATGACCATCCTGGCCAGGTCCTCGGGCTCGCGGATGGGGGATTCGCAGATGCCCGCCGTGTCGTGGCCCCGCCCGATCCAGCGGATGGGCAGGCCCCAGGCACCCTCGCCCGGCGTGGGCTTCACCGCGTTCATCACAAACCACGGCTCGAATACCGAGTCGTCCTCGAGCGAAGCCCAGAACAGTTTCTGCCGCAACTGGCCTTCCAGTCCGCGCAGGAAGGGGTCCTCGCAGACGCAGCGGGATTCGGGCAGTTCGCTCCAGGCGAAGGCGCGCACGTAGATCAACGGCCGGGTGCGGACCAGGCTGTTGTGCTGCCGCCAGAGGTCCCGGCGCTGGTTCTGGACCGGCCGCGCCGCCTCTTCGGCATAGCGCTTGGCAAGGTCGCGGACAACCGTCAATTCGCGGCTCGAGAGCATGGCTGGTCTCCTGCGTTGGGCCTGCGGTTGCGGTTCACCGTATCGCCGTATCGTCGCCAGCACAACCTGTCTGGCGCTTGTATTTTCCTGACGGCTGGCGACATTCGAAATGATTTCCCCCAGGCAAGGGAACGATGGTGCTAAAACCCAACCTCCTTTTCGTCTTCTCCGACCAGCAGCACTGGCAGGCCGCCGGCTTTGTGGACGCCTCGTTCCGGACGCCGAATCTGGATCAACTGGCCGCCGAGGGCACGGTGTTCACCCAGGCCTTCTGCACCACGCCCCAGTGTTCGCCCAGCCGCTCGTCTCTGCTGACCGGGCTGTATCCCGCCAAGACCGGGGTCCTGGGCAACGTGGGCGCGGCGGGAGGTGAGCCGCTCCGTCTCCCCACAGTCGGGGCGCTGCTGCAGCAGGGGGGCTACCGGACGGCCTATTTCGGGAAATGGCATCTCGGCAAGGACCCGGTCGGCACGGCCGGCTGGGACGAGGATTTCGGGGTGACCGGGAAAGAGACCAACGACGACCGGGCGGTCACCCGCCGGGCAGTGGAGTTTCTGGCCGGAAGGGGAGGGGACGCCATGCCCTTCGCGCTCTTCCTGTCCTATACCAACCCCCACGACATCTATCACTTTGGCCGGGAGGAGAACCCCGCGCCAAAGGTGTCCCATCCCCTCCCCGATTCCTGGCACCGCAAGGACCTGTCCACCGTGCCGAAGGTGCAGCGCCAGTTCATGGACGAGGATCAGGGTCGGGTGATTGTCGCCGCCGAAGCGCCCGCCTGGGAACGCTACCGCGAAATCTATCGCGAGAAGGTGGCGCTCTACGACCGCGAACTCGGCCAGGTGCTCGCCGCTCTCGAAGATGCCGGGCTGGACCGGACAACTCTGGTCGTCGTCACCTCGGACCACGGCGACATGGACACCCAGCAGGGCTTGATCTACAAGGGGCCCTTCCTGTACGAGCACATGATGCGGGTGCCGTTCGTGGTCCGCCTGCCTGGGAAACGCGCCTCCCGGCAGGTCGATTTTCCCACCGTGAACGTGGATGTGGTGCCCACCCTGGCCGATTTCGCGGGGATCGCCCTGCCGCCGACCGACGGGGTCTCCCTGCGCCCCTTCCTCGACGGCAGCGGCCTCTTGCCCGAGCGGGACCAGGTCGTCGGCCAGTACTACTCGAAGCAGAAATGGGTGAACCCCATCCGCATGCTCCGCACCGAGCGCTACAAGTACAACCTCTACCGGGTCCACGGCGAGGAACTCTACGACTTGGCGAACGATCCCGGCGAAATCCACAATCTGGCCGAGGACGCCGCCCACGCGGCGGTCAAGGCCCAACTGGCCGATCGCTTGGCCGTCTGGATGCAGGCCAACGGCGACCCCTTCCCCACCCAGTCCCCCACCACCCGCGACGGCACACCGCTGGCCGCGGGCTGACGGCAAAACCGCGCCGCGAGGCGGCGGACAGCCGCCTTCTCAGCGGTGGCCTTAGGGGGTCAGGCGGCGGTTGACGGCGTCGAGATCGAAGCACTCGGGGTCGTAGTTCTCGCCGACCCATTCGAGGAGTTCCTTCTGAGCCTGCGTCGGCTTCTTCGCGTCCAATGCTTCCAGGATGTCCATATAGCCGGGGAAGCTACCGCAGTCCTCCGGCGGACAGGCGCGCGCCCCGCCGAGGCAAACGGGGTAGTTCGTGTCGGGATTGAGAGGCAGAAACTTCTCCGCGACAATCTCGTGTTCCCAACAGTCGCCGAAGTCGTATTCGTAGATGAACTTCTGTTTGGCGCGCGTGACGACTTTGGCCAGTGGGACGCGCTCCTCGTTCTCCATGTCCATGCCACCCATTCCGGCGGCTTCCCGGTCGGTGTATTGCACCTCGCCGATGCGGAAACAGTGCATGTGGCAATTGTGCCAGCCCATCGTGGTCTGGATGACGTTGTGCAGGTCGCCGAGCGTGGCATTGTCGGGCAGCACCACCCGCCGCCAGATCGGTGGCCGGATATAGCGCAACTGCACTTTGAACTGGACCGCCTGTTCAGCCGACCTGGGGGGCTGCCATCTTCGTGTCGCCGTCATGGTGCCGCTCCTCTTCACGTCAAATCGCAGAGCGTGCCCTGAACAGGTAGATCGCCCAGCCAAGGGTGTCGCGTCCCCAGCGCAGGTATGCCGTCTTCGCCTTGCTCACACGCTCGGCCAGTTCCGCCAAATCCGGGTCATCCGGATGGGTGCGGGCGTAGTCGGCCGCCGAGAACCACTGGAGGCCCTCGTATTGGTCCCAGTCGTCCTGGCTGCTCACGAAGGTGTGGACGAGTTCCAATCCCTGGCGTTCTCCGGCTTCCGCATTCGAGAAATGACTCCCGAACTCCTCCCGCGTGCACCCGGATGCCGCCAGGAAATCCCCGGACGGCTCCTGCCGCCAGTAGGGCTCTCCCACGATCACCCAGCCACCGGGTTTCGCCATGCCCGCCAGAACTGCGAGAGTGTTGGCATGTCCCCCGAAAACCCAACTGGCCCCGATGCATGAAGCCAGGTCCAGACTGTGCGGTTCGTCGACCTTGAAATCCGCCGCGTCCATCTGCTTGAAGGTGATCTTCGCGCCCGGTGCCCGGGACTTGAGCCTTTTCTCGGCAGCGGCGATGAAGAAAGAGGAAATGTCGACGCCCTGGCCGCGAACCTCATAGGCTTCCGCCAGGCGGGCCAGAAACTCGCCCTTGCCGCAGGCAATGTCAACCACCTGCGCGTTCGCGGGGAGGCGCAGAAGTGCCACGAGGCGTGTCAGTTTTTCCTCGTTTGTGGGATTGCATATCACGTGCTCGACGTGAACGATGTCGAAAAACTTCCGTATATCCATGATTCAAGAATCCAACGCGCCAAACTGATTTCCGTCTTCGGTGGCGCAACCGGGCACGGGGGGCAATCAACCGGGACCATAGCCAATGATCGGGAGCCTTGGTCCCATCGACTCGACAGAATCGACTGGGAGCGAGTATACCGCAGTGCCAGGGGGAAAGCAACAGCGCGGTGCCTGCTGGCCAGAACTCGGGTATGCGAGCACAAGAGGGCGCAAGTTGAACGGCCTGTTTTCCGGCTGGTCGGCAGACCATGTCTTGCTCGCGCCGAAGACCATGTCAACCCTTCGCGTGGAGCGGTCGCGTCTCGCGACCATCCATCCCACGCCATGCCCACCTTTGCGGTTGGCCGGGGTGTTCCCGGCGCTGCACGCCGTGCGGCGGCGGACCGTCGATTCCGTGCAACCCGTGTTCTTGGAGGCCGCCACGTCAGGCGAGCGGCGTGCGTCACCAAGACCCGGTCACCCAACTCGTTGGGTGTCTCTGGCTACTTGAGGGAATCAGCGAACTCTCGTGGGGAGTAGATGGGTACGCCCCGGAACTGCCGAAGGACGAGCAGGTCCTTGTCTCCCGACACGATACAATCAGCCCCGGAAGCAACGGCAAGACCAAGCACAGGAAGGTCGTCACTGTCGCGGCAGGAATCCCCCGGCACTTCAACGGGCTCGAAGAGCAGACTTTGCTCCCTTAACAGACCAATGATGTCATCCACGGTCTCTGGTGGTAGCCTGAGTTTCCTGACGAGGTACTTGCGTGATTCGTCCAGCAGGTGGCCACTCAGGACCAGCTGGTGGTCGTTCAGGCAGATTTCAAGGACAGCCCCACACAATCCCCTGGCCGCAAAGGCCGCGATGATCACGTTGGCATCCAGTACGATCCTCATGAGAGGGACTTGAAAACGTCTTCGTCCGTCACGAGGCCCTGGGCCTCAGCGAAAGGCAGAACCCGGTGACGCAAAGCCCGGAACTTGGCGACTGCGACGTAACGCCGAAGCGATTCGCGCACCAGATCGCTTACCGGTTTGCTCTCGGCCTGGCTGATCTGCTGGAGGTCCGCCCGCAACTCGTCTGGTAGTCTGATCGTCAGGGTATTCATAGTAAGACAATGTAGCACGACGCGCGATCGGGATCAACTTGTCTGTTCTGTTCCAACTTGAACGTCCGCAACGCTGGGCTCCAGAGTGTGAGGAACGAGCGGAGTGCCATGACTTCAGCAGCACCTATTGGTTGTGCTTAGTTATCTCCGTGTAAGTGACATACGCCACTGCCCGTGCGAGCATCTGCCAGAAGCCAAGCTCTTTTTGACGTACCTCGAAACGAGTCATCGGTGCGGTCGGGTCACTCCCCTTTCTTGCCCAGAACTCCAAGCCGCCGAAGTCTGGCATGTAGTGCCAGTTGGCGTGAGCAACAGCATTCCGAAAAGCCCTGACTCGATCATCCGTAAGGAACTTCGCGCATTTCTTGCTGATGGACCCTGCTGGCATAGCTTTCTGAAGGGCCTTGAACAATGCGTCGCCGAGGTACACGAAACAAAGGTAATTCTGGGTGACAACCTGCGCGCGAACCACACCGGGGTGCCAACTGGCATCATGGGCAACATCCATCCATGTTTGGAAGGCCTTCAGTTCATCGAGGCGATCACGGGCCGGAACCACGTCGTTGGCGACAAGAGCAACCAAGTCGGCAGGGGCCAATTCGCGGAGTTCACGAGCGACTGAACTCGCAACGCACTCGGACTCTGGCGTCACAATCCTGAGTTCATCACGCACAAATGGCGCAAAGGCACGCAACTGGGAATCGAGTACTGTCCAGTCGTTGGTCATCATCTCTCCTTGCACTGTCTTGACTCACCGCGAACAGGACTATTGGCCCGTCTTCTTCCCTGCCATGCAGGAACTTCGCCGCAGTGGCCTTCCCCTGCTCTCCTCTCTCCTGTCTACCCACTCCTGCTCTGACCATTTTCTGCCAAGCAGAAAATGGTCGGGGTGGAGGGATTCGAACCCCCGACCTAGTGGTCCCAAACC
>LVAZ01000634.1 GCA_001603055.1 Victivallales bacterium Lenti_02 | reverse complement strand
GGTGGCGGCGGTTCACGATTCGATCCCCCGGCGGGCGCCGACGCCCTGGGTGTAGTAGTGCTTGACCTCGCGCATCTCGGTCACCAGGTCGGCGTATTCGAGCAGGGCGGGGTGGGCGCGCCGACCGGTGACGACGGCCTCGACCTCGGGCGCGCGCCGGCGCAGGACTTCGAGAAGCTGCTCCACGGGGAACAGGCCGAAGTGGACGGCGATGTTCGCCTCGTCGAGCACCACCAGGCGGAATTCGCCGGAACGCAGGACGGCCGCCGCGCGGTCGAGCCCGGCGCGGGCGAGGCGGCGGTCCTCGTCGTCCGGCTCGCGATGGATGAAGCAGTCGCGCCCGAACTGCTCGATGCGGAGGCGGTCGCCGAGCAGGGGGGCGGCGCGGAGTTCGCTGTATTCCATGCCTTTGACGAACTGGCCGACGAAGGCGCGGTGGCCCGCGCCGATCATCCGCAGGGCCAGGCCGAGGGCCGCCGTGGTTTTGCCCTTGCCGTCGCCGGTGTAGACATGGACGTAGCTGGATTGCACTTGCCGAAGCTCCGCGTGGTACGAACAGCCCGCAACGTAGCCCCGGATTGGCCTTCCGGCATCCCGCCGCCGCGATTTTCCGGCATCCCCCCTCGTTTCCGGGACGGGGCGCTGTACGGTACGGCGCGACGCAAACACAAGGCAGGAAACCGGCATGCGGGTGGACAACATGGATTCGGCGGGCGGCGGCGGGCGCAAACTGGCGGTGATCGCCCCGCTGGCTTTTCTGGCGGCGATGGGGCAGGGGTGCCTCGGGCTGGGCCTGGTGTTCCATGTCCGGGACGGGCTGGGCGCGGCGCCGGCGGCGACGGGCTGGGTGACGGGAATCTGGTTTCTGTCCTACATGGCGTCCTGCCATGTGTCCCAGCCCCTGTCGAAGCGCCTGCGGCCGCGGTTCAGTGTGCTGGGCGCGTCCCTGGTCCAGGCCGTGCTGTGTTTTCTGCTGGCGCAGTGCCGGACGCTCGGCCCGGCCTTCGCGCTGAACGCGCTGCTGGGGGTTGCGACGGCGTTTTTCTGGCCGCCGCTGATGGGCTGGCTGGCGGCCAACGCGGAGGGGGCCCAGCTCAGCCGCCGCCTGGGCATCTTCAATCTGTGCTGGAGCGGGGGGGCGATTTTCAGCCCGATGCTGGCCGGCCGGATGGCCGAGGTTTCCTTGCGCCTTCCCCTGCTGTGTTCCTCGGGTCTGTTCCTGCTGGCGTCCCTGATTGTCGGCGGGGCGCTCCGCTGGCTGCCGGGGCTCCAGGCGGACGACGACGCGCACGAGCGCGAGGGGAACCCGGCGGGGCCGGTGGCCAGGGGAACGCCCCTGCGCTTTCCCGCCTGGGCGGGGCTGTTCGCGGCCTATGCGGTGGCCGGGGTGCTGCGCAACGTGTTTCCGATGGTGGCGCGGGAGGATTTCGGCCTGAGCGCC
The DNA here is from genome assembly GCA_001603055.1 of Victivallales bacterium Lenti_02. Classification (GTDB taxonomy): domain Bacteria; phylum Verrucomicrobiota; class Lentisphaeria; order Oligosphaerales; family Lenti-02; genus Lenti-02. The sequence continues at coordinate 2,439 of LVAZ01000634.1, read as the reverse complement.
AGCCAGGTGGGGGATTTGCTGTTCTGGTGTTCCCTCGCCACCAGCGTGGCGCTGGGCTGCCTGGGGCGGCAGAAGTGGTGGCATTTCCAGGGCTGGCAGATGGTGGCGGGGACGGCGGTCATGGGCGTCGCCATGATCGGGCTGGCGCTGGCGGGAGGCCGCACCGTCCCCCTGGCGGCCGCCCTGGTGGTTGGCGGCGGCGCGCTGGGGGTGAACTATGTGAACAGCCTGTTCCACGGCGCGGCGGGCTGTTCGCACCGGGCGCGGCGGATGGCGGTCCACGAGTCCCTGCTCTCGGCCGGGATTTTTCTCGGCGCGTCCCTGGGCGGCATGACCTACCAGGGCGCGGGGGGAACCCCGCTCCTGCTGGGCTGCGCCGGACTGCTCGCCCTCGCCGCCCTGGTCCAGCTAGCCCTGGTCCGGCGGTTCGCGGCCGTCTGAGTTCAGATGCGGCGCTGGCGGTTCTGGAGGTCCTTCTCGCTGCCTTCGGCCAGTTCGAAGAAGGGGCAGCGGCGGAACTTGTCGCTGCAGCAGGCGTAGATGTGGTTCAGGTCCACGTAGCGGTAGGGCTGGATGTAGCCTTCGCGCTTGGCCACGGCCAAGCCGAAGTTCTTCAGCGCCCCGCAGCCGCCGGCCAGGCCGTCGTACTCGGCCTCGAGGTTGCCGTCGAAACCCCGGCGGGTGGACATGATGCGCTTGATCTCGACATGGAGCTTGTATTTGCAGATCGCGTGCTCGGCGCAGGCATCGAGCAGGCTGGCCCTGGGCAGTTCCTTCGCCCAGTCCGGCTCCGGGGTGTCGGCGGGGCCTTCGTACACCTGCTTGCTCAAGGGTTTCTTCGGTCCCTGGGGGGCGGCGTAGGCCGCGGAGGATTTCCTTCCGAAGAGTTCGGCGATCTTGTCCAGCAATCCCATCGGTGGCACCTGTCTTGACTGATCTGGTCGTCCGGGTAGCGGCGGGACGAATGGCCCGGCCGCGGCCGGTATCCGTCCCTCTATTCTGAGAAAATGAAAATAGCTTCCAAATGCAGGGCTCGCAAGTCTTGACCGGTTAGGATTGGGTATCCGTCCCACAATCTTGGCCTTGCTTGGGGCGAAAACCGCCTGCTTTGCTGGAAACCCTTTGCCTGTTGTGCAATATTCAAATGGAAACGCCGAGTAACCGGTTTCCCCATTGGTCGACTCATCATTGGCAGGCCATGTTTTCTCTCTTCAAACGCAAGCAGAAGTCCGACGAGACCAGTGTTTCCGCGGGTTCGGTGGACCTTGTGGCGCAGAACACCGCGCTGTCCGGGGCGTTCGCGGCCGGCAAGGTTCCCTGCCAGCAATGCAAGTTCGACATCCCGATGAAGGGCCTCCAGCAGTTGCGGATGGTGGAATGCCCGGTGTGCAAGGCGGTGACCTTCGTGCCCTTGCAGGTGGGGCGTTTCTGGTTGTTCGAGCCTCTGGGGGGGGGCGGCATGGGCAGCGTCTACCGGGCGCTGTCGCAGGACGCTCTGGACCGGCATTTCGCGGTGAAGGTGCTGTCGCGGATCGAGAAGACCAAGCCCGCCAACATCCATGCGCTGCTCAACGAGGCGCGGATCGGGAAGCTGATCGGCGACCATCCCTGCCTGGTGAAGTGCGTGGACTCGGGCTGCGAGAACGGCGAGTACTATTCGGCGATGGAGCTGGTCGTCGGCGAGCGGCTGGACAAGCGGATCGACCGCCTCGGGCGGCTGCCGGAGCCGCAGGTGCTGCAGATCGCCCTGCACATTCTGGCGGCGGAGCAGCACATCTACAAGTGCGGCTACCTCTACCGCGACCTGAAGCCGGAGAACATCATCATCAACAACGAGGGCTACGCGATCCTCTTCGACTACGGGCTCTGCGTGTCGCGGGACGACGCGATGCACCCGAAGGACGAGTTCGTCTCGGGCTCGCCCTACTATCTGCCGCCCGAGCGCCTGCTGGGCAAGGGCGAGGATGCATGCAGCGAGATCTACAGTCTCGGCATGGTGATCTACTACGCGCTGTCGGGGCAGACGTATTTCGACGCCGGCGAGGTGGAGGCCCTGGCCAAGCGGCACGTCTCGAAGGTGCGCCTGTCGGTGTCGAGCAAACTGCGCGGCTTTCCCGAGGACCTGGTGACGGTGCTCTCGAAGATGATCCGCCAGGAACCCGAGGAGCGCTACCAGAGTTTCCACGAGGTGGCCCGCGCCATCCGCACCCTCCTGGAGAAGCCGGCCTCCGCCTGAGCCGGGCTCAGTCGCCGACGGCGATCCAGTAGCGGCGGAGGGGCAGTTCGGGAATCGTGTAGTTTCTGGTGAGCCGCGCGAGTGCCTCGTCGTAGTGGATGGCCACGTCGCCGCCGAAACTGGTCACGGACCGGGCGACCACGGCACCGAAGATATGGCTGCTGCCGGAGAGGGAGAGGGTGGCGTTGGGGGCGTGGATGGCG